>NZ_JBMQUD010000005.1:0-21572 GCF_057359045.1 Adhaeribacter sp. | reverse complement strand
AGCCTTTTTTATTAGGTTCGCCGGTGGTGCCTTCAACTCCTAAACCCCATTTGCCGATTAAAACGGTTTTATAACCAGCTTTTTGCAAGACCTCGGCTACGGTTAGGTCTTCGGGTTTTAACTCTACGCCAGCTCCAAAACCTTTGGGCCCGATTTCGTAATTGCCCCGCACCCGGGTATGGCCGGTGTGTAAGCCGGTCATGAGGGCGGCGCGCGATGGGGCGCAAACCGAACTGCCAGCGTAATGTTGGGTAAACCGCATGCCTTCGGCGGCCATTTTATCGAGGTGGGGCGTGCTAAATTTATCCTGACCGTAGCAGCTCAAATCGCCGTAACCCAAATCGTCGGCTAGAATGTAAATAATATTGGGTTTGGTCTGGGGCGTTTGGGCTTGGGTGGAGGTTTTGGTTTTAGAAGAGCAGGCCATTAAAAGCCAGACCAAAAAGAAGCAGTAAAGAACTGGTAGTGAATATTTCATGCGTTAATTAATTATGCTATTTAATAGGCGGCGCCACTTATTTATGGGCCGTAAAAGCGGTGCCGGGAGCTTTAAATTTTTTCTGCGCATCGTCGAGAACCAAAACCCAATCGTTGCCCTGGCCCTTGGAGGGTGGGGTGAATAATTGGCTGCCGCTGTTCTTAAATCTGCCGGCCTGGGTACTTTTACCGGTCCGGGGATCGTACCAGTAGCCGTTTACCTGTTTACCCGATATTTTGCCCATGTTTACTGTAAAAGGCTGACCGGTGGCGCTGTAAACAAATAAATAATCTTCGCCGCGGGTAGCTTGAATGTGATCAGGACCGGTAAGCGCATCTGTAATAAGGGATTGGTCGGGTACGCGGGTTAACATGGGCCGGGAGGTCATCAGGTTGCGCACATAAGTCATTTGCACGGCACCAGGTAAATCTAAGGCTTCGTACCAGGGCCGCTGCGGACCATTAACCGGTTTGCGGTTGGGCTGCCACATTTGCCAGACATCGTGGCAACCGTACGTGTGGCCGTGGGCACCGGCAAATAAATGCCAGTAAGCGGGTTTGCGTAAATCGGCGGCGGTAGAGTAACCATTTTCTTTGGCGTTAAAACAAACCGGGTGATCTTCGTAAATGGGTTCGCCGTCCATAGTAGGTTTGATGCCGGGCAGTTGGTAATCGTGCGCTATTTTTTCGTAGGTAGGTTTGTCTTTGCAGTGGCCCGTCTGAAACATGTTAAAATCCAGCCAGGCATCCTGGTGGAACCAGGTAGAAGAGCCGCCCTGGTCCTTGGGTTGCGGGTGGTAGGTCATCAGTACCTTATCGGGGTTGCCATTGCCGGCACCCGCCGTAATGCCGGCTGCCATGGCGCGCCAAACGGCAATATCCTGCTCATGCCGCGGATTCCGGTCGCCGCCTAAAATCCAGATAATATTTTTCTTGTTTTTGTAGCGGTTACCCAAATACCGGCCAAAAGCTTCCGCATTATCGGGGTTAAATATTTCGGGACCGGCTCCCCAGCTGTTTTTAAAAACCTTATCGCCCCAGGTAGGCAGTAACCCAATAAATAAACCTAGCTCATCGGCTTTATTTATAATGTAATCTACGTGCTTAAAGTAATCTTCATTGGGTTGCGTAGGGTCTTCGTTTTTTAAAGGTAAGTGCCCGTACGGGTTCGGGTCGCGCAGCCCGTCTAATTCGGCCAATACCACCGCCTGAATAACCGTAAACCCTTTATTAGCTCGGTTTTGCAGGTATTTATTTGCTTCTTCGCGGTTAAGCCGATGAAATAATTCCCAGGCAGTATCGCCTAAATAAAAGAAAGGCGTGCCGTCGGCTTTTACCAAAAAACGTTTGTTATCGCTTACCCGCAAGCTTTGGGCATAAGTGGCTTGGGCTAAAAACAACATAACCAAGAGCAAAAATTGGGTAAATAAGCGGGTAAAAGTGGTGGTCATGGCAAGTATTAATAAAGCGTAGCTTAAATTTAAGGTAGGGTTAATTTTATGCTGGCCCGAAATCAAAAAGATACTCCATTGCTGTTTTCAAGCCTGTAATATTTTACACTATCTTTTAAACTGAGCGTTGGCAAAGGCAATATATTGCTGCCAGTCGTACAGGGTAATATTGTGTCCGCCCGTGCGGATGTGGTAACGAATGGTTTGGCCTACGGGCTGATCGACAGGTGGCATTTTGGTTACCCCTAATCCTTTTTTGCCAAAGAGCGCATACACCGGTTCGGCATGTACGGCACTTAAAAATTCACCTTTGGGGTCGGCCCAGGCATCATCTACCGCGCTGGCTACATACAAGGGGCGCGGGGCCATTAAAGCCAGCAACATGTGCTGGTCGACGGGTAATTTATCGGGCTGGTTGTTGTACGTTTTAAACTGGGGGCTAAACCAATGCGGAAAAGACGTATTAATAATGGCCGTTGTTTCGCCAAAGTTACGCCGGGCCAAAGCCGCGCCGCCTTCGCCGGAATTATTAGAAATTACCAGCGCAAACCGGGTATCATTGGCCGCTGCCCACAAAGCGGCTTTGCCTAACCGCGAATGACCCGTTATGGCTACTTGTTTGGCGTTTACTCCTTTATCGGTTTCAAGGTAATCCAACATGCGGCTCATACCCCAGGCCCAGGCTCCAATAGCGCTCCATTCTTCGGGTTTAATATTTAACGCTGAGCTTAACGTTGTCCGGATACCGGTTTGCCAACCTTCGTTGTAGTCGGGTTCTAAATCGCCGTAGTACGCAGTGGCTACCCCGTAGCCGCTCGCTAATATTTCTTCGATGGGCCAATTTTTAACGGCATTGCCCCGGTGGGCTTCGGTTGCCCGGTTATTTACTACTTTGTTTGTAGGTGTACTCCGTTGCCAGCGGGTAGAAAGCAAAATGCCCGGGTCGGGGTGTACCGAGTGGTTGCCGCTAAAATTTAAGCCGGTAAATAAAGGTACTGGTTTTGTTGCTGATTTAGGTAAATACAGCAATATTTCCATAGTGGGCGCATCGGCGGCCTGGTTAAAAAATACAGTTATTTGTTTCCTGATGGCTTTACCGTCCAATGCTTCCTGATCTACCGAATGTACTTTAAAGTGCAGGCCTTTGGGTTTACCGGGCATTTTGCCGTATACGTGCTCCCGAAACAACTGCAACACGGCCGGCCGTTGGGTATTGGTCCATTCTTTGGCCGAGGTGATGCTTTTACCGGTGGCGGTTTTTAGCGGATCGGGCAAAGTATAGGGCGCTACTTTGGCTTCGTCGAGGTTTTCGCCCCGGCTTTGGGCTTGGGTTGCGGTAATACTACCTAAAATGATACCGCTGGTTACTAAAACCGTTTTAAAAATATTCGCTGCAAAATTGAGTACCAATATTTTCATGGTGCTGATGGTAAAGGAGAGGAATAATATTTCCGGATTATATTTAGAAAGATTATGGCAAAAAAGGAAGTGCTTACCTCACATATATTTATTGGCTTTGCCTGAATAAATTTAAACGGCTACGGTTTGGTCTTTAAAGCGGGCGGGGCAACCATCAGGTCTTCAATTATTTTTTGTACCTCGGTAGCCGGTTTCTTTAAAATCAGGTAACTGTGGTCTTTGTCGGTATCGCGCCGCCACTCGTTCTTGCCGTCTTCGAAGATAAAATTATAGCCCTTGCTTTCTAAAGTCCAGTTATCTTCGGTGCCCCGGATGGCGTAGAGCAAAGCCGTTTGGTCCCAGCTCTGGCGGTCTTTGGTTGTTTTATCTACAAATGGGTGGTTCTCGAACGAAGCGCGCACCGGGTTATCTGCCGGGGTTTCGGTAAGTAAACGGCTACCCGTCCGGATGGCGTTACCTATTTCAAAGCCGCTGTACACAAGGGGCGTGGGCCAGGTTTCGGCTATTAGTTTAGCGGCATCGGGGGCAATTTTAATATTCCATTCGTCGCCTTTCGGAAAAGCCGCGCCCATTACCGACAGTAATTTTACTTTTCTTTTTACCAGATCCCTCCCATTTAATGGGCTATACTGGTCCGGATTGGTTTGCAATAAATCAGCCAGCAACCTTTCGGGACCCACGGCCACAATTACCACGCTTTTGTCAGGTTGTTTCGCTAATATTTCGCGGTACAGGGCTACGGCATCGGGCGCATTATTGCCGTGTTTTAGGTCGTGGGCAAAGTTCCGGGCCAGTTTGGTATTGTAGTGGTCGAATAATTTACCTTGGTAGGTGTAGTTGCCTTTGTAAGTACCAATCGGGATATTGGGCCGGCCGTAATAGGTATTAATTACATCCATAGCCGGGGCTCCCATCGGGTCCGCCATCGGAAACATAGTCGCTAATATTTCGGCTTCGCCGTTATCGGCAAATTTGTGTAGCAAGGCCATTACGGCCGCATCATCGCAATCTTGCCCCAGGTCGCTGTCCAGAATAACTTTTATTGGTTTGTGTTGGGCGGAGGTGTTTAGGGGGCGAGGGTTACACCCGGCGGTTATTATACCCAGAGCAACCAGCCCGAAGGTTAAATATATAATTTGCTTCATTTTATAAAAGTAAAATCTACTAAAAGACACGGCTTTTAAGGTAAGCAATATATTTTAGTAGCCTTACATTTTTTACAGAAAGCAGTAATTTCTTGATTTATACTTTTGGTTAAACGGTTTATTTTAAAGTTGAAAAGGTAAAAACAAAGGTTATCTCAAAAGAGTAGGATAACCCTGCTTTGGATTGGGTTTAATTTAGGGAGGCTGGCCTAATCGTTTTATTTAAAACATAATTGCACAGCGGGCATATGGTAATTGTAAGTAAACCATACAAAAACAAACCCGCCGGGTAAGGTCTGGCTACAAAAAGCTTTATAATAGAAGCATCGGGCAACAGAAATCCCATGATTAACATTATAAAATAAAACACTAATAGTTTTATTAAGAATGAGCGATCCTTCAGGTTTGTTTGAATAAACAGGAAACAATAAGGAAACAGCACAAATATTAAATAGGTCCAGGTATATACAAAAAAGGTATAACCCCAGCCTGTGTAAAAATAAGTGCCAAATGTTGGAACCCCCGCCGGATTGTATGATTTTAGGAGTAAACCCCTAAATAACCCCGTAAGCACCGGAACTATAATAATACTAATAGCCAGTAATCTGGAAATTAAATAAGCTTTCATATTAATTTTTAATCGCCATCACCCGACAAAGTACTTAACCATTGCCTTCATTGGGGCACTTCCCTAACTAATTTTTATCTGGCTCAGCGGTCCAGAAGTAAATTACCCGGCCCAGCCTTCTCTGTCTAAACTTCGGTATTGGATGGCTTCGGCCAAATGTTCGATTTTTATTTCGGGGCTGTTGGCTAAATCGGCAATGGTGCGGCTTACTTTTAAAATGCGGTCGTAAGCCCGGGCCGAAAGCCCTAAGCGTTCCATAGCCGTTTTGAGTAAAGCTTTGCCGGCGGCGTTAATCTGGCAAATATCTTTAACCATTTGCGAGGGCATCATGGCATTCGAATGAATATCAGAAAAATCTTTAAACCGCTCTTCCTGGATTTGGCGGGCCATTACTACCCGTTCCCGAATAGTGGCGCTGCTTTCCGACGGGCGGGTCTCGGTCATTTGGTCGAAAGTAACCGGCGTAACTTCTACGTGCAAATCAATACGGTCGAGGAGGGGGCCACTTACTTTGTTCAGGTAGCGCTGCACCATACCCGGTCCGCATACACAATCTTTCTCGGGGTGGTTGTAGTAGCCGCAGGGGCACGGATTCATGCTGGCAATAAGCATAAAATTAGACGGAAAATCGATGGTGAGTTTGGCCCGCGAAATGGTTACCCGGTGTTCTTCTAAAGGCTGCCGCATAACCTCCAGCACGGTACGTTTAAACTCCGGTAGCTCATCCATAAACAGCACGCCATTGTGCGCCAACGAAATTTCGCCGGGTTGGGGAACCCCGCCGCCACCCACTAAAGCCACATCCGAAATGGTATGGTGCGGCGCCCGGTAAGGCCGGGTAGACAGGAGTGAGGCTGCCGTGCCCAATTTACCCGCCACCGAATGAATTTTGGTAGTTTCCAGGGCCTCTTGCATGGTTAAGGGCGGTAAGATAGAAGGCAAACGTTTGGCCAGCATGGTTTTACCGGCACCCGGCGGACCAATCATGATGACGTTGTGGCCACCAGCTGCAGCAATTTCTAAAGCTCGCTTAATATTTTCCTGACCTTGTACATCGGCAAAATCGGCTTGGTACAGGTTTACCGTATTCTGGAAAATATCGCGGGTATCTATTTTCAGGGGCGGGATATCGGCTTTCTCATCAAAAAAATCTATGGCTTGCCGGATATTTTCTACGCCCAATACATCCAGTTTATTAACAATAGCCGCTTCGTGGGCATTTTGGATCGGCAAAATAATGCCTTTATAGCCTTCTTTCCGGGCCTGAATAGCAATGGGCAAAACACCTTTTATCGGCCGCAAAGTACCGTCTAAAGAAAGTTCGCCCATAATCAGGTAATCACTTAGTTTTTCGCCGCGCATCTGGTCCGAAGCTGCCAATATTCCCAGCGCAATGGGTAAATCGTACGCCGAGCCTTCTTTCCGGATATCGGCGGGAGCCATATTAATAACTACTTTCTGGCGGGGCATGCGGTAGCCGTGCTCTTTTAAAGCCGATTCGATGCGTTGCTCACTTTCTTTAATGGCGTTATCGGGTAAACCAACCAGGTAGTACCGGGTGCCCGGTGTTACGTTAACTTCTATGGTAATGGTATAGGCATTAACCCCGTGCACGGCACTGCCAAAAGTTCTGATGAGCATAAAATATGAAAAGGCTTATAAATCTTATAAAAGAATATTTGCACCCAAACAACCAGCAGAAAGCTTAAATTCCTTATCTTAATTTTTCTTCAGATAAATAAAGCATTATGGCCGGCATCAGTAAAAAAGATTTTACCTGGCTTTTAACAGCACGCAGCAACTAAGCGGCTACCCCTTTTTCTATTAATAATATTAATATATGAATTACCTTAATATGGATTTCCTGAATACGGTCGGCATAGCCAAAGTGCGGCACCCGGATTTCAATATCGCTTAAAGGGGCCAACTGGCCGCCATCTTTGCCGGTAAGGCTAACTACTTTAACGCCTTTGGCCCGGGCGGCGGTGGCGGCGTGTAAAATATTGCCGGAGTTGCCGCTGGTACTAATACAAAGCAAAATATCGCCAGGTTGGCCCAGGGCTTCTACGTACCTCGAAAAAATACGCTCGTAGCCATAATCGTTGGCAACACAGCTCATGTGGCTGGCGTCGGCAATGGCAATAGCCGGTATAGCCGGCCGATCGTGGCGATAACGGCCGGTAAGTTCTTCGGCAAAATGCATGGCATCGCACATAGAGCCGCCGTTGCCGCAAGACAATATTTTACCTCCTGCCCGAATGGCCGTAATCATTAATTCGGCGGTTGCCTCAATTTGGGTAATATTTTGCGGATTTTCTAAGAAAGCATGTAAAACCTGCTGGGCCTCGTTTAGTTCGGCCAGTATGCTGTTACGGTTTTGGTTCACGGTTGGTATCAGTATCAGAATTTTTAAACGGGTAATTTTCCGGCTCAACCGGGCGCGGCGGAATTGGGGCCGGGGTAATAATTAAATCAGGATTGCCAGCTGGGTTATTGGTGCCAGCAACCGGCTCGGGGTAAGAACGGCCCGGCGGTGGCACCATAACGGGTGTTTTGGGGTAAGCCGTAGGTGAGGGGTGCTGTACCTGGGCAGCTTTTAAAGCTGTAATTTCGTCGGTATGTTTATTTTTTAAATCTACCAGTTCTTGTTTGTGGTCGTAGAGGCTGGCTTTTAGCTCGTTTATTTTACGTTCATATTGTCCAAAGCCGCGCTTCAACAAAAGTACATACGCGTTCTCAACGATTAATTCCAGTAGCATTAAAATTCCGCCGGCAACAAAGAAGTTGGTGTAAAAAGCCGGGTTTGTTTTTTGACCAATATTTAAAATATCTAAGTAAATAAGGGCTGCCAATACCAGGTAAATCATTACCAGAATATTAACAATTTTTTTCAGGGTTTCCATAGTGGTTTTTATTTATAGCGGTAGGTAAATATTTATTTTACGTAAACTCTTTAGCACCGGTATTATACTTGTTTTAAGTAACATTATTGCTAACCTACCCGATAAATTTAGCTAAGCTGCTGCGCCGTAACCTGCATTTGATTTAGGCGGGTATACAAGCCATTCAGGTTCAGCAATTGTTCATGGGTGCCACGCTCAATTATTTCGCCGTGTTGCATTACCACAATTTCATCGGCGTGCTGAATGGTACTTAAGCGGTGCGCAATTACCACCGAAGTCCGGTTTTTCATGAGGTTGGTAAGGGCTTCCTGTACCAGTTTTTCCGATTCCGTATCTAAGGCTGAGGTTGCTTCGTCGAGGATAAGTACCGGCGGATTTTTAAGAATGGCCCGGGCAATACTAATGCGCTGCTTCTGCCCACCGGATAGTTTGCTACCCCGATCCCCGATGATGGTTTCGTAGCCGTCAGGGGTTTGGGAAATAAATTCGTGGGCATTGGCAATTTTAGCGGCTTGTATTACTTCGGCCTCGGTGGCATCGGTTTTGTTAAAAGCAATGTTGTTAAAAATGGTATCGTTAAACAAGATAGATTCCTGCGTTACCACGCCCATTTGTTCGCGTAAAGAATAAAGCGAGCAATCCCGGATATTATGCCCGTCGATGTAAATAGCGCCGGCGGTAGGATCGTAAAAACGCGGCAATAAATCGACGAGGGTAGATTTACCACCACCCGACGGCCCGACCAAAGCAATGGTTTTGCCTTTCGGAATAACCAAGTTAATATTTTTAAGTACAGCTTCGTGCTGGTAACTAAACGATACATTGCGAAACTCAATATTTTGCGTAAATGCGGGCAGGCTTATGGCTTGGGGCGTATCGCGGATGAGCGGCTGGGTATCAATAATTTTAAGAATGCGGTCGCCGGAAACCAAACCCCGCTGAATATTACTAAAGGCCGTAGAAATAGCTTTAGCGGGCACCAGCACCTGCGAAAACAAAATAATATAGGTAATAAATTCGCTGGCACTTAAATCGGAGGTTTGGTTTAGTACCAGATTACCGCCGTAAAATAAAATACATGCTACCGCAATTACGCCCATAAATTCAGAAATTGGCGAAGCCAGGCTGCGTTTGTTCGTGATAGATTCAATAATGCGCGCGTAGCGGTTATTTTGCTGATTAAACTTTTGCAGCACATAGTTTTGCGCATTAAAAGCTTTAATAATACGCATGCCGCCCAAGGTTTCATCGATAATACTCAAAATTGAGCCCAACGATTCCTGCCCCTGTACGGCCCGGCGTTTTAGTTTTTTAGAAATTAAGGAGATTACGTACCCCGAGAGCGGCATAATGAGTACGGTAAAAAGCGTAAGTTTTACCGACATCGAAAATAAAATAACAAAGAGGCCCACAATGGTAAAAGGCTCCCGCACCACCACGTTTAAGGTGCTAACCACCGAGTTTTCTACTTCCTGCACATCATTGGTTAACCGCGACATAATATCGCCTTTGCGCTCATTCGAGAAATAACCAATCTGGAGTTGGGTAATGCGTTCGTACACCTCGTGCCGCAGGTTACGTACAACTTTGGCCCGCACTTTACCCTCTAGTCGCAGGCCCAGGTACCGGAAAAGGTTAGATAGAAAAACCGAAATAATAATTAAAATACAAACAAACTGCAGAGCCGCTACTTTGCCATTTTCCAGGATTATATTGCCAAAATAATAATTAAATAAGCTTTTAATATAAGCAATATCCAGCGAAAAACTGGGCTTTTGTACCATAGCGGTTGCTTCCTGGTTGCTTACCGTATCGAACAATACATTCAGGAGCGGAATAATAAGCGTAAAATTGAAGAGGCCGAAAAGAATGCCCAGGAATGTATAAATAAGGTATTGCGGTACAAAATCGCCGAAAGGTTTTGCGAATTGCAGAATCCGTAAATATGTTTTCATTAGGGTAAAGGTACGCCTTTGTGCCGAGGCGAAAAAACCCAAATTGTTAATAATTTTAGTTGGCTCAAATTAAATGGCGGTATGGGCCTTAAAATGAACAGGAAGTAGTGAGCTATGTTCAGGTGGTGTATTGGTACTTTAGCCAGATATTTACCTTTAAATAATAAAGTAATTTTGTCCCGGAAAAACAGCTTGAACTTAAGCTAAAGCCATTGATTATTCAGCGGGAAAAGGTTTTTAAGATTAATAAGCCAGCCAACGCCCGCAAATAATAATGCTTAACCAGAGCACGATCGAAAAGACAGCGGCCAGTTTGGCACCGGGAGGCGTAATTTTGTTTATTTCCCAGAAAGCTACCGTGCGGTATGTAAAATAATTAAACCAGCCGGCATTTAAACCAGCTAAAACCAGCAAAGCCATTTTTAACCAGAAAGTATTATTACCCGCTAAATCGGTAGCATTGGTACTAAATAATAATACTCCAGACAGTACCACCAGCCATAAACCGCGCCGCGACCAGGGCAACACGTGTTGGGCCAACTGGCTTACCGATAGTTGCGACGAAAAGCCCAGTAAGCGTAAATCAAATAGAAAGGCAGCCCCAACCAGCAAAGCAATACCAACCAGGTGCACCACTTCTAAAGCCGGGTAAAGCCACACCGATTGCCGGATGGCCACCGACCAGGCCGCGTTTTCGAGGTTAAAAAGTTGCTCAGGAGAAATAAGCCCCATGCTTACCGCCGCAGCTCGTATTTTTTATCCTGAATAAAGATTCTTTCGGCGCGCATTTCGTCTTTTATTTCTCTATGCGGATAACCTACTACCCTTACCGAAGTGCCTTTTTTTAACATGGCTTGGGTTATGCCGCGTTCCTGCATCCGGCTGGTCGGAGCCAGTACCACGGTCCAGGTTTTTTGGTTAAACTCTATTTTGGCCGTAGCATGCGGATTTTCGTAAACCGCCGACTGAATTGTGCCGGTATAATCTAAAGGTTTTTCCTGGTCGTAATTTGCCCAGCCGTGGTGAATAACAAAAGTGTACAGGATGTGGGTTAACACCAACAACACCAATACCGAAAATTTAGGTAAAGCCATCGTGTTAAAGATTTAAATGTGAGGATTTTATAAGTAAACGGCAACATTCCAGAAATATTACCATTTACAGAGATTTATACGGGCATTTAAGAATTTAAACTTGTTTTACCCAGCTTAAGTATAATAAATAGCTATATACAGGTAATATCTTAAAGTCTGACCTTTTAAAATACCGGCTAGTAGGTTATTATCTTTTATTTCACTTTTAAAATAAGAAGCTATGGAATCAACCTCAACCGACACGGGCAAAGTGGTACTGCGTTTAGCAATTGGCGGATTGTTACTCCTGCACGGTATTAGTAAATTAATGAATGGTATAGATGGACTGTTGCAAATGCACGAAGGAAAAGGCTTGCCGGGCTTTATTGCTTACGGCGTTTATATTGGCGAAGTAGTAGCACCTTTGCTGGTTATCCTGGGTTTCCGGGCGCGGCTGGCCGGGTTAATTATTTCTTTTAATATGTTGTGGGCCATTCTCTTTGCCCACACTGACGAAATATTTAGCCTAGGTAAATCTGGTGGTTGGGCCGTAGAGTTACCGGCCTTGTTTCTGTTGGGCGGTATTGCTATTTACTTCCTGGGCGCTGGTCGCTACGCTGTTTCTAACCGGAGCCGCTGGGATTAATACAAACGTCACCCGTAATATTTATTTACCTTTATTCAAAAAATAAAGTGCCCGGCGTGGTTCTATGGGTAGTAGAACCGCGCCGGGCATTTCGCGCTTTTTTAGTTTCTGTTTAAAATTCGTGGATACGTTGCGGGATATTCCACCGGAATGAGACTGAGGTAAAAGAAGTATTGTCGTTTAAACTGGCCAAATCGCTTTGCCGCCGCCGGATAATTTGTTTTACATCGAGAAACATGTTGTGCCGTAATTGCCACGAAGCGGTTAAATCCAGGTGCACCAGGCTGGTAGGATTTACCTGGGCTACTTTGTGGCCGTATTCTTGCTGGCCGCTGTTGCTGTAGGGGTGCCGGTTATACGATAGCAGCACGTTAGAACCCCAGTTGGCACTATCGGCATCTGCGCCGTATTTGGTATAAATAGCTTTACCCGTCAGAAATAATTTGCCGGTGGGCTGGTAACGCAGTATTCCAATTAATTCGTACAAGTTGGCACCCATGGGGTGCGCCAGGGGTTGCCGGTAGTGCTGGTAATTGGTAAATTGGTTTTCGTGCTGGTAAGTATAAGGCCGGATAAAATTAAATTCGCCCTGGGCATCTAAATTAGAAATACCCGCTACATCAAAATATTTAGCCCCTAACTGAAAAGATTGTTTATTTGCCCACCAGCCATTGCCAGCCCGCACTTCGCTTAGTAAAAATTCGTCCAGCATTACCTGGCCATAAATTTGAGCGGTTTTAAACAAATTAGCTTTAAAATCAAAACCCAGCAAAGCGTTGTCGTTAGAGCCTAATTGTTGTTCTACGGAGCGGTAAAATATTATCGGGTTTAAATATTGTAACTCAAAACGGCCTTTACCCCGCGCAAAAATCACCGACTCGAACAAACCAATATTTATACCCGGGGTTAAATTAAAGCTCAGGTGGTGGTAGGCAAAATATTTCTTAGGAAACAACTGGTCGCGAAACTCAAAATCCGAATTCATTTCGGCAAAAAGATTCATGTAATGGAGCTTCCAGATTTTGGTATTAAGTTTCAGGAAAAAGTAAGGTGCCGTATAATCCGATAAAATCAAAGACCGGTAACCGTTGCCTATAAAATTGCGATCGTGGCCAAATTGCACATTAATATTTTTGCTGAGACCGTAGTTTATGTAGCCGCGCGCCGTAATAAAATCGTAGCCGGTTTCTTTAAAAGGTTTGTAATAGCCTTCGTTGGGTACAATGGTATCGCGCTGAATGCGTTCGTTTACATAACCCGGAAACCGGGCTTGGTTATCGGTCAGGAAAGTATAAAATCCTAAACGGTTATTAATATTGCCTTCTAGTTGTACGCCGCGGGTGTTTACGTAGCGCATGCCATCCGAATCAGAATCGTTGCCCACCTGAAAGTGCAGTACCGGGTTTAAACGCAGGCTGTAATCCTGGTCGTCGGCATGGAATAAGTCGGCTTTGTTCCGGAAAAAGTATTTGAGCAAAGGCTGGCCGGTAGCCCGGGTTTCGCGGGTCGTATAATCCCAATTATCGTTAAGCAAATATTCTTTGTTAAATTTATCAGCTTCCGATAAATTATTTTGGTCCCAGTGGGCTTCTTCGGCCAGTTTGGCTACATCTAAGCGCCGGTAAGGCCGTAAGCCGGTATGCAAATCGGGGACTTTGCCGCTGTATTTTACGTGTAAGCGGTCGATGATATGGTAAATATCACGGTCGAGGGGAACATAAGTGCCCTGCGCAGAAGACAAAAAGGGTAGAAACAAAAGTAAGAGCAGCAGGTAAGTTTTATGCAAGGTCATAAGCGCTGATAATTTTCCGGAAAGCTACTAAAATATAGGTTTAAATAAAGGATCAAGTTTATTACTCTTATCTGGTAAATTAGTTGGCTTGGCCGGCGCAGCATCTGATATTAGCAACTGACGGCCGGCGCAAGGAGTAAAAGGTTTGTTTTACACCTAGGCTGGCTTTGTTTCCGGGGAAGCAGTTTAATAGAAATTAACCTATTGTGCCGGATTGTTGCGTTAAGTAAGCTTAATAATTTATAGTTTTAGTATATAATTTGCTGTTAATCAGTATTATTGAGAATAAATGTAAATAAGAAAAATATGCCTTAAAAATTTAGGTCTTAGGCTAAAAAAAAACTTTATTTTTGCGGCAAAGCCATAGGCTTGAGTATATTTATGGCAAATAAATAATAACTGACACTCTAAATGGCTTTGTCCATGATTCATATCCTCAACCAAGAACCTTCTGTTGCCAACCATTTTATCGCGGAACTGCGCGACATTTCTATCCAAAAAGATAGCTTGCGGTTCAGACGTAATATGGAGCGGCTCGGCGAAATTCTCGCTTATAAAATTTCTACCCAGCTCACGTATTCACCTAAGCAAATCCGGACTTCTCTGGCCCTAACCGAAGAACAAACCCTGACCGATTACCCGGTTTTGGCTACTGTATTGCGGGCTGGTTTGCCTTTTCACCAAGGATTTTTAAATTATTTCGACCAGGCTGGGAGTGCTTTTGTAGCAGCTTACCGCCTGGAAGCTTCTTCGGATGTTAATGTAAATGTCGATTATTTGGCTGCTCCTTCGTTGGCCGGAAAAGTACTAATTTTGGTAGATCCCATGCTGGCCACCGGAAAATCTTTGGTTCACACGTATAAGGCCATGTTACGATTCGGCCAGCCCCGGCAAGTGCATATTGCCTCGGTTATTGGTAGTCCGGAGGGCGTTGAACACGTACAAAAAGCCTTGCCGGAAGCTAATTTGTGGTTAGGAGCCCTCGACGAGAAACTAAATGAGCAAGCTTATATTGTGCCGGGCTTAGGCGATGCCGGCGATTTGGCTTTTGGTGCTAAGCTTATTCTTTGATTATTACAATTTTAATATCTCTTAGCCCGATTCAAAGAATCTTATTTTTTTACTTAAAATAGTTAGGTGAAACTACAATAAGTATCGTATGTATATCGATATTTAATGGATGAATCTTTTAGTAATTGTGGCAGCCGAAATTTTAAAATATATTTCTGTTTTTTTGCTTAGCATGGTCAAGTTCTTTGGTGGGCCGCTGGCCGGCGTATCTATGGGCTTGCCCTTTGGCGCTACGCTGGCCTTAACGGTGGCCGGCATGATGACCAGTGTGTTTATCTTTTCGGGAGTAGGTACTTTGTTTTCGAAGTGGTACGCCCAACAGCAACGACAAAAGCAAAAACCAATTTTTACAAAAAAGAACCGCCGCCTGGTTAGGGTTTGGCAACGCTTTGGGATGGGTGGGATTGCTTTTTTAACCCCTATTCTTTTAACGCCTATTATTGGTACGGTAGTAGCCACGGTTTTAGGCGCACCGCAACGCCATATTTTGGTGCATATGTTATGGAGTGCGCTTTTTTGGGGCGTAACCCTTACTTTTCTGGTATCACAGGTAGGCCACCTCGATTTGCCTTTCTTACGCCATTAAATTACATACTGCTTTACAAGTTTAATATTTCATTCCGGTGTTGTAGCAATTGGCTGCTTCGCTTTAAAGTCCTTTTCTGGCCTCATCAGAGGGAAATTATATTCTATTGAGCTCATCCTGACTTTCAGCTACTGTTTAGTGCCCGGTAGAGGTACTAATAAAAATTAAAAAAATATTTCTGGGCTTGCAACTCTTTGGCTGTTAAGGTGGTCAGGTTAGCAAGCGGGTTTAAACTTTTGTCTGGAAATAGACCATAAGCCGATTGGCTGGTACACGCTTGTTTGTGCCTTAAGCTATTTTACTTATCTAATTTACCATTAGGCTAAATATTCAATCTGCTTAATTAAGTAAGTTGCCCCAATTAAATTATAGCTAAATGGGATAGCGGTATATTTAAATTAAATCCTTAATGACCTAATAAAATAGCACTATGAAAAATTTAAGTACCGCTGGGCTGTTGCTGGCTTTGGTTTGGCTGATTGCGGGATGTAAAAACGGCAATGAACCCATCCCGGACAAACCTAAACCACAGAAGGCTCCGTCCAAATATTTGCTGCGCAGTACTAACTGGAAAACCTTTGGCGCAACGGCCATTTACCATTACAACCCCGATAGTACCTTAAAACAAGTGCAGCCGTTGGGGCTTGGCCAGGTAACTGATTTTACTTATGAAAACAAGCGGGTTACTGAAGTAATTGCGGCCAGCTCTTTGTACAAATGGCTGTATACCTATAATGCGGCCGGCCAGGTAACGCAGGTTACCAAAGTGCCGCGACAGAGCACAATAGGGGCTACCTTAAAATTTGAATATCGGTATAATGCCAATGGTACGGTAGCCGAAATGAAATATTACCAGCTAAATGAAGCGGGTAGCAAACTTATTTATACCAATACTTACAGTTACAGCGCCGGACCGGAATTAAATAAAATTACTTCAGTAGCCAATACCGGGTTTAAGCTGGTACAGGAAATTCAAAGCTATTCCGATAAGTTTGATTTTAATCCGCTCATTTTTATAAATACTGAACTAAGCGAACAATACCAGCTTTATAATTTGCCGGTGTTGCAGCAACTGGAAAAACTACCCCGGAAAATAGTTGTTACCGCCGAAAAACCGGGCGAAGCACCTTACATCGAAAAAATATACGAAACCGACTTTACGATTAACCAGCTAAAAATAGAAAAAATGGTTAATAAAATTCAGTTCCCCGCTAACCCCACGTACAATACCAGTTCCGAAGTAATGTTTAGTTATGAATAATATGTTATTTACTTATTGCAAAAAAAGCATTAAGCTGTAGCAAGCAACAGTGGTTATAAATGAAGCTGTTTAGTATTTTATAAACTGAATGAAATCATTGACTTGGCTAGGTGTTTTCACCGTAGACTAAAGGTAGCCTTGCATTGCCCTGGTGCTTTAGCCTGGGGTTTTAAGGGCAGTTCCCCGTCTGCTCGTGCCAGTTTGTAGCTGGTGCGTACGGATAAAAAGAAGTTTTTGGACAGTCTGCCAGTTGAAAACTGGTCATTATAACTAGGTATAAGTTACGCTTTGCTAAACTTGCGCCAGCTCTAGCAGCTTAGTCTGTCAGTTATGGTGATAACACCATAACTGGCGACAAAGGCTATTCGAAGCATAGCTACGAAACAGCTTCTATAGATATTTACCTAAGTATCGTTTTTGTTTTCTAAGATTTATTCCGGCGGAAACCCCGGATTTTGGTTGGTTTTTTTTCCTGGAACGGCCGGCCGGTGCGTTTATCAATTACGCCTTCGTGCAGTTTTTCTTTTTTCTCGTGGAAAGCACCTTTAAAATCGGGGTTGGCTTTGCGCTTCTGCTTGTCTAAGTCGCGGGCAATTTCCTGGCCTTCTTCAAAACCAGTTTCGGCTACTATTACTTCGGGCGGTAAAGGTGCTTCCGGAATCTGCATTTTAATAATTTTTTCTATTTCCCGGATGTGGTGTATTTCGGCTTCGTTGGCAAAGGTAATAGAGGCACCGGTTTGCAAAGCCCGGCCAGTGCGGCCAATGCGGTGCACGTAATCTTCGTAAATAATGGGTACATCAAAATTAATAACGTGGCTAACATCACTAATATCAATGCCGCGTGAGGCAACATCGGTAGCTACTAAAAACCGAACTTCGCCGCTTCTAAAGGCTTCCATGGCATTAATGCGGGTGTTCTGGCCTTTGTTGCCGTGAATAACCCGGGTTTCGCCGGTCATTTTTCTTTCCAGAAATTTCGAAACGTTCTCAGCGTTTTTCTTGCTGCGCGTAAATATCATTACCCGGTTAAATTCTGCTTCCTGCTGAAACAGATAAGCCAGCATATTAATTTTGGTGGGCAAATTGGGTACCTGGTAAAGCACCTGCGAAACCGTTTCGACGGGGGTAGCGGCCGGCGTAACTTCTACTTTCATCGGAAACTCCAGAAACTCTTCCGATAATTTTTCTACGCGTTCGTGCATGGTGGCCGAGAAAAGTAAGTTCTGGCGTTTGCGCGGGATAATTTCTAAAAGCCGTCGGATCTGGGGCATAAAACCCATGTCCATCATTTTATCGGCTTCGTCCAGCACCAGGGTTTTAAGTTCTTTCAGTATTAAATCGCCTTTCAGGTAAATTTCCATCAGTCGACCCGGCGTGGCAATCAGAATATCTAAGCCGGCTTTTATTTTCTCGATTTGGGTTTTAGGGCCAATACCGCCGTAAATTGCCAGGTACCGGATATCGGTGTACTTACCCAATAATTTTATATGATCTTCTATTTGCATGGCCAGCTCGCGGGTAGGGGCAACAATTAAAGCCCGCGGATGTGTACCTTGTGCGTACTTTACTTTCATGAGCAAAGGCAATACAAAAGCGGCCGTTTTGCCGGTTCCGGTTTGGGCAATGCCCATTACATCGTGCCCGGCCGTAATCAGCGGAATGGTTTGTTCCTGTACCGGGGTGGGCGTGGTATAACCGGCTTCGGCCACTGCCGTGAGCAATTGTTTGTTCAGTTTAAAATCTTCGAAAGTAGCGGCCATAAAGATATACGTTTATACAAAGGTACGGTAAATTGGCTTGTAGTGATTAGTTCTGAGGAATTAGTTGTTCGTGATTAGCTTTTAGTTGTCAGAAATTAGATTTAATGGGCGTCTTTTAGGCTTTTAATTAGATGGTTACCGCCGGTATCTGACTACTACGCATAATCAGCTTAAGTATAAATTCAAAATGTAGTTCTGATATAATATTTAGTACTAAAGGAAAAGAGATGCGCGTTTGTTACGGAGCGGATTTGCTTTGTAAGCACATCTTTATTTGCTTTGTTTCTGGTAATGATTGCAGAAAACCAGATACCAGTTACTCCTTTATTGGGTTGCTGCCAATCTGTAATGCTTAACTTACCAGTACTAAAAATCGAAATTCGAATATTTAATATCCTATAAATGAAAACCTACCTCATCCGCAATGCCCAGTTAGTAAACGAAGGTAAAATTTTTCGGAGCGATGTTTATGTTAAAGATGGCTTTATTCAGCAAATCTCTGAAAATATTAATTTGCCGGCCGATGAGGTAATTGAGGCCGATGGTAAATATTTGCTGCCCGGTATTATTGATGATCAGGTGCATTTTCGGGAACCAGGCCTAACCCAAAAAGCTGATATATTTTCGGAATCGCGGGCGGCGGTAGCGGGCGGGGTAACCTCGTTTATGGAAATGCCCAATACTGTACCCAATACCACTACCCAGGAATTGCTGATCCAGAAATACGCCATAGGAGCCCAACGCTCTTTGGCTAATTATTCTTTTTTTATGGGCGCTACCAACAACAACCTGGAAGAAGTGCTGCAAACCAATCCGCAAAACGTTTGTGGTATCAAAATATTTATGGGCTCGTCTACGGGCAATATGTTAGTAGATAACCAGGCGGTACTGGAAAAAATATTCCAGGAAGCACCCATGCTTATTGCGGTGCACTGCGAAGACGAAGCCACCATTCGGGCTAACCAGGCCCAGTACGACGCGCAATACGGCGAAAATATTCCCATGCATTGCCACCCCGAAATCCGGAACGAAGAAGCTTGTTATAAATCGTCGGCTATGGCGGTGGCTTTGGCGCAAAAGCATAATACCCGGTTGCACATTCTGCACATTTCTACGGCCAAGGAACTGGCGTTATTCCGGAACGATATTCCATTGGCCGAAAAACGGATTACCGCTGAAGTTTGTGTGCACCATTTGTATTTCGATAAAAGCGATTACGAAACCTTGGGTTCTCAGATTAAATGCAACCCCGCCATAAAAGAAAAGCGCCACAAAGAAGCTCTGCTGCCGGCTTTGCTCGCCGATAAGCTGGATATTATTGCTACCGACCACGCGCCGCATACCTGGGACGAAAAACAAAACCTATATAAAAAAGCGCCGTCTGGTTTGCCCCTGGTGCAGCATAGCCTGGCCCTGATGCTCGATTTTTATAGAAAAGGAAAAATATCATTGGAGCGGGTAGTAGAAAAAATGTGCCATGCCCCGGCCGTATGTTTCGAAATAGAAAAGCGTGGGTACCTGCGCAAAGGTTACTGGGCCGATTTGGTGCTGGTAGATTTAAACCAAACCCAAACGGTAGCGAAAGAAAATATTCGGTATAAATGTGGTTGGTCGCCGCTCGAAGGGCAAACTTTTGCCGGAGTAGTTACGCATACCTTTGTTTCGGGGCATTTGGCTTACGCCAAAGGCCAGTTCGACGAAAGTAAAATGGGGGAGCGTTTATTATTTACCCGATAAAAATAAAAAAATATCTGTTCTCTATTGAAAAACTAAAGATAGTGTGTTACCTTTGCATCACTAAATAATACGGTGGTTGTAGCTCAGTTGGTTAGAGCACCAGATTGTGATTCTGGGGGTCGCGGGTTCGAGCCCCGTCTCCCACCCCAAAAAGCCTCTGCTTATGCAGAGGCTTTTTTGTTTTAGCTTTATATATCCCTATTCAGGCGTTAGGAATGATGTTAGTACTACCACAATAAAGGAATCACGTTATTTAACCAAGGTTGCTTTTTATCTAAAAGTGGCTCTTACCTAATTAGTTTAAAATAAAATCCTAATTTTGCCCGCAAATCAATATTTGTAATTCACTATTAATTAATTTATAAATGAGCTTATTAGTAATTGGGTCGGTGGCGTTCGATGCCCTGGAAACTCCATTTGGCAAAACCGATAAAATTGTGGGCGGTGCGGCTTCTTATATTTCCTTATCGTCGTCGTATTTTGTAAAGCCGGTAAACCTGGTAGCGGTAGTAGGCGGCGATTTTCTGCCGGAAGATATCCAAATGTTTCAGGCGCACGGCGTAGATACCACCGGTTTGCAGATCAAAGAAAACGAAAAGTCTTTCTTCTGGTCGGGCCGCTATTTTAACGACATGAACAGCCGCGAAACATTGGTAACCGAACTAAACGTGCTCGCCGATTTCGACCCGATTATTCCGGAGGCTTACCAGAACTGCGAATATTTGTTGCTGGGCAACCTGGCGCCGCAAGTGCAGCGCACCGTAATTGAACGCCTGCACAACCGCCCCAAGCTTATTGTAATGGATACCATGAATTTCTGGATGGATATTGCTTACGACGAGCTGGTAAAAACCATTGCCCTGGTAGATGTGCTTTCTATCAACGACGAAGAAGCTCGTCAACTTTCGGGCGAATATTCGTTGGTTAAAGCGGCCAAAAAAATAATGACCATGGGACCTAAGTTTTTAATTATTAAAAAAGGAGAACACGGTGCTTTATTATTTGGCCAGAATGAAATATTTTATGCGCCTGCTTTGCCTTTAGAAGAAGTTTTTGACCCGACCGGTGCCGGCGATACTTTTGCTGGTGGCTTTATTGGGTACCTGGCCAAAACGGACGATATAAGCTTTAATAACATGAAGAGCGCCGTTATCTACGGATCGGCTATGGCTTCTTTCTGCGTAGAAAAATTTGGCACTGAACGGTTGGTTAACCTGCAGGCCACTGAAATACAGGCCCGGGTAGACCAATTTGCACAACTGGTGCGTTTTTAATAAATTATTATAACAGCATTTAAGCCTACCGGAAATAATTTCGGTAGGTTTTTTTATGCTTTCAGATAGGTATATTTTTATTCGGGTAATTCCTTACAAAGGTCGGCTGGTATTTAGTTAAACCTTAAAAGAAGTGTTTGAAGCTAAGTTTAAGATGAATGAATATAACTTGGTTTATATTTTAATAAATTATTAATATGCGTTTAATTTAGTAGTGGTATTTTTAAAAAAGTAAATATTTTATTACAACACCTATAATAATTTTGTGTGAAAATTATTTTTATATGTATATTTGTTCAAGCAAACACTAAAAGTTAAGTATATTTTATATTTTGTTTAAAAATAGAATACCTGGTGTTTAATTGTTAAGTGCAATTAGTCTTCTTGTCGGT
>NZ_JBMQUD010000004.1:0-85564 GCF_057359045.1 Adhaeribacter sp. | reverse complement strand
TGCTTGACCCGAAGATCCCAACCATCGCCGAGAGTGGCCTCATGCTTCTTTGGGCGAATTAACCGCCGGTATTGCCCATGAAATACAAAACCCTTTAAATTTTGTAAATAATTTCTCAGAATTAAGTACCGAATTGCTCGACGAATTAAAGGCCGGTCCTTTGCAGAAATTACCCGCAGACGAAATAGAATACGCCACCGAAATTATAACCGACCTAACCCAAAACCTGCAAAAAATTAACCACCACGGCCGACGAGCCGATTCTATTGTAAAAGGCATGCTGCACCACTCGCGGGCCAACACCGGTCAGAAAGAACTTACTGACCTGAATGCGCTGGCCGATGAATATTTGCGGTTAAGTTACCATGGCTTGCGCGCTAAAGACAAAACCTTTAATGCCCAAATTCAAACTTGTTTTGCGCCTGATCTAGCTAAAATTGAAGTAGTACCGCAAGATATTGGCCGGGTCTTTTTAAATTTGTTTAACAATGCTTTTTACTCGGTGCACAAAAAAAAGCAGCTATCCGGCGAAGATTTTAAACCGCAGGTTACCATTACAAGCCAAAAAAATGCCGGTGAAGTAGAGTTTCGGGTAAAAGACAACGGTGTGGGTATTCCGGAAAATATTCGGCACAAAATACTACAACCGTTTTTTACCACTAAACCAACCGGGCAGGGTACCGGCTTAGGCTTGTCGCTGAGCCACGATATTATTACCAAAGGCCACGGCGGTACTTTGGCCATAGAAAGTGCCGAAGGCGAATATGCCGAATTTATTATCCGGATTCCGGTTATTAATCAAAAAGAAGTTCTAATTTAAGCCTAAATATTTACCCATGAAAGTACTGGTGGTAGACGATGAAGCCGATGTACAACCGTTGTTTTTGCAGCGGTTCCGGCGCGAAATAAAAAATGGTGAGGTAGATTTTAGCTTTTGCCAGTCCGGCGAAGAAGCTTACACTTATTTTGAAGAACATCCGTCCGAAGTAATTTTAATATTGTCGGATATAAATATGCCCGGCATGAGTGGTTTACAGTTGTTGCGCCGCATTCGCGGTAAGTATACGGCTGCGCCACCCACCATTATGATGATAACGGCCTACGGCGACGAAGAAAATTATAGGCAAGCCATGCAGTTTGGGGCCGATGATTTTCTAACCAAACCGCTCGATTTTAATATATTAAAAGAAAAACTTAAAACTTTTGCGGTATAATGGCCAAAATATTGGTGGTAGACGACGAAACGGATTTAGAAATATTGATTAAGCAAAAGTTCCGGCGCAAAATCAGGGAAAATACCTACGATTTTGTTTTTGCCCACAATGGCCTGGAAGCCCTGCAAAAGCTTAAAGAAAATCCGGATTTAGATATTATTTTAAGTGATATTAATATGCCCGAAATGGATGGGCTCACTTTATTAACCAAACTACCCGAAGCCAACCCGGTGGTAAAAGCCGTTATGGTATCGGCTTACGGCGATATGGATAACATCCGGATGGCCATGAACCGGGGTGCTTTTGATTTTGTGTGTAAACCGGTAAATTTTGATGACCTGGAAGTTACTATGGATAAAACGGTGCAGCACGTAACGCAAATCCGCGAAACCCTGCGGGCCATAAAAGAAAACAACATCCTGAAAATGTACGTGGATGAAAATGTTTTGAACTTCATGACCCACCAGGAGTTTGAACACAGCTTACTCGCCAACGAGACCATTGAGGCTACCATTATGTTTATTGATATTTGCGGCTTTACTTCTATCACCGAAAAAGTGCCGGCCAATACTGTGGTAAACCTCATCAATAAATATTTTGATTTAATGGTGAAAGAAGTAATTGCGCAAAACGGCCACGTCGATAAATTTATGGGCGATGCCATCATGGCGGTTTTCCGGGGCAATTACCATTTAGACCGGGCCATAGATGCCGCATTAGCGGTTAAAGAACTATTGGCCCAGGAACCCGAAGTGCAACTGGAAGAACATACTTTCCGGCCGCAGGTGTCTATTGGCATCAATTCGGCCGAAGTCATTTCGGGAAATATTGGTTCGGCTTCGTTGCGCCGCTTAGATTATACGGTAATCGGTGATGGCGTAAACATGGCGCAGCGCCTGCAAGCCACGGCTCAACCGGGGCAAATAATTATAACCCAAGAGGTTTACGAAAAAGCAAAAGAATCTTTTAGCTGCCGCAAAATAGGCGAAGTTACCCTTAAAAATAAAGCCAATGCTGTAGTTATCTACGAGGTATTAGCTTAGAAATAATCTTCCATAAAATAAATTATTACTTTAGTTTTTAAGGTATAAGGCGTTGTTTATCAGCTAAACATGATTTAAATAAAGTAAGTTTTATCTATAAATTTTATTTCAGAATTCTAAACAAGGCCGGAAAATATATAAATCTTTTTTTCGGCCTTATTTAGGCGCCTTTGGCCAGACCGATTTAGTTTATGCGTTGGCAACTTTACATTTATGCAATCACGAATTAGTAGCCTGTTAAATATTAAACCTGCCGAAGCGGGGATAGTGAAGCAGCTTTTTTTAGTGCAATTTTTTTTAGGCGTGGCCACCTCATTTTTGTTTACCAGCGCCCTTACCTTGTTTATAGCCACTTACGATATCCGGCAACTGCCCAACGTTTCGGTGCTTACAGCCGGCCTGCTTTTAGTAGCCAACTTTGGGTATGCCCGGTTAGAAGAGAAATACTCGGCCAAGAAACTCTTAAGCCTCATCATTCTATTTTCCATGGTGTCGTTGGCCTTAACCTGGCTCGAAGCAACCATTTACCCGGTTAGCTGGTTGCCATTTTTTTTATCGGCCTGGAACATGGTGGTGTATATGCTGGTAGGTTATGCTTTTTGGGGCATGGCAGCCATTATTTTTAACGTGCGGGAAAGTAAGCGTATATTTACGGTAGTAGGTTCCGGCGATATTCCGGCCAAAATATTGGGTTATGCGGCGGTAGCGGTTCTGGTGCCGGTAATAGGCGTACATAACATGCTATTAATTTCGGTGGGCGCTTTTATAGTAGCCTATTATTTTTTGCATCGTTTTAACCACCCGGCCATTATACAAAGCCACGATCATTCCCATAACGCTAACCAGCACCCAACAGCCCAGCACAGTTCCCATAAAAGTCATTCTTTATTTAGTAGTATTTTTCATAACCGGCTTATATTTATTATTGCGGTTTGGTCTTTAATTGGGTTTATTATTTTTTCTCTGATTGATTTCACGTTTGTTACCGAAATTAAGTCGCGGTACAAAACCAGTCATGAGCTGGCAGCCTTTTTAGGTTTGTTTTTTGCTTTGGGCCGGGTAGCCGCTATTATTTTTAAATTGCTCTTTAGTAGCCGGGTTATTAGCCGCTTAGGCTTGGCTAATTCATTGCTGATTATGCCTATTATATTGGCACTAATCTGTGGCTTTATTCTTTTTTCGGCTGGAGATTTTAAAGCTACGCTGCTGGTTTTTGGTATCATGGTATTACTTTCCGAAGTGCTTAAATCGGCGGTGCAGGACCCGGCATTTTTTATTCTTTTTCAGCCGCTCGATCCGCATGCGCGCCTAAAAGGCCATTTAATTACCAAAGGCTACACCATGCCTTTTGCCTTATTGGCGGTAAGTGGTTTTGTGTATGTTTTCCGTAACAACCTCGGCGAAATTTCTATAGAATTTGTTTGTAAATCCTTGCTGCTACTTTTGGTGGGGTGGGCCATTACGGTTTTCCTGATTAAAAAAGAATATTTATCTACCTTAATCCATTCGTTAAAGAAAGGTTATTTTACCGGCACGCAATTGTTTTTAAACGAACAACCGGTCAGGGATTTATTATTGGCTAAAACCCAAAGCCCTAAACCCCAGGAAGTAATAATTGCTTTGGAATTACTCGAGCGATCGGGCTACAAAAAATTACCTAATTTGTTGTTGCAAAACCTGGCGAATCCATTTAACCAGGTTAAAATATATGTGTTAGGCCGTATTATAAAGCACCGGATAAAAGAGGCTTTTCCGTTGGTACAAAAACATTTAACCCAAAATCCGGATGCAGAACTAAAATCCGAATTAATTAAAGTTTTTTATTGCCTGAAAGAGCGAGTTTCTACCACCGACCAAGCTTGGCAGCACCTGGATTTAGAAGGCAAAAAAGTTGCTTTGTTAGGCTTGGCTACGCGCCCCGAACCCGAAGTAGGGCAAATATTCCGGCAAGAAGTTAAATATTTGGCTTTAAGCGCCGTTGAAAAAGAAAACCTAGTTGCCCTTGACGTAATGGCTGTTGTTCCGGAGGCCGCCGGAGCCGAGGAACTGGCTAATTTGTTAAATTCTAAAGCACCGCTGGTTGTTAAAAAAGCTCTGGAAGTAACCGGTACAGCCAAAAAGTTTAACCTCTTGCCCGAAATGATTGCCGCAACTGCCCGGCATCATTATGTAACTTCCTTTCAGCAGGGTATTTTAAATTTTGGCGACGAAGTATTTGCTCCAGAATATTTACCGAGCCAAAACTTACCGGCTTCGTTTACGACGGCTTTGCATAAAACTGCTGGTAAAGTAAAAGGTCCGCATTCTACGGCTTATCTGCTCGGGGTATTTGCCACGGAAAAGAATTTGCAGGACCAAATTATACAAGCTTTGTTCCTTAAAAAGGCCGAAATAAATTTAACCGGGCAGGCGAATATCAAAGCCTTTATCCAGGCTAAACTGGAGCAGGATAAAATTAAAATGCAGTTATACTGGGCTACCGCTCCTTTTAATCAACTGCAGTTATTAAGTGAAGCTTTGTACCGTGAACTGGAACAGGATTTACAAACAATACTTAAAAGTTTTGCCTTGCTGCACCACCGGGCGCACCTGGAGCGGGTGCTGGAACTTTTAAACGGCAACCAACCCGACCGCATGTTTAATGCTATAGAAATGCTGGAGTTATCGGTGCCCAAGCGCTATTTTACGGCCGTTGATGCAATTTTGGAATTTTTGCAGGATATTCGTAGCGGTAAAGCCAGCTTGCCTACTAGTTTTAAACAGGAGCCAAGCCAGGTTTTAAGAAATATTTTAACCGATAAGCAAGCTGGTTTAAATGCCTGGACCCAATCGGTAGCTTGTTATTTGATTCCGGAACTTAAAAATCCCGTGGCGTTAAAAGAAATGCTGACCCAGGAGACCAATGGCGCCGGCGAGCTTTTTAGCCAAACCAAAACGTATGTGTTATCCCAAATATCTTAAGAATACCTGATGTTGCTGATTGAAAAAGTGCTGACGCTGCGTTCATCGGAAATATTTTACCGCACCCCCGAAACAGAATTAATAGAATTGGCGGGTGTTTTAGAAGAACTGCACCTGGAGGCGGAAGAAAATTTATTTTTAAAAGGCGATTCCGGCGATTGTATGTACTTTATTTACAAAGGCAAAATCCGGATTCACGACGAAACGCATACGCTGGCCCTATTAGCTGAAAACGAAATTTTAGGCGAATTATCTATCCTGGATGCCGAACCGCGCTCGGCCAGTGCCACGGCCCAGGAAGAAACCATTTTGCTTAAGCTGGGGCAAGAGCCGTTTTACGAAATATTGCTGAACAACGCCGAGGTGCTCAAAGGCATATTAAAAACGCTGGGCCGGCGCTTACGCCTGATGGATACCGAAATGGTGCAACTTAAAGCGGCTACCCGATCTTTGCCTTAATTTCAAAGAGCCGGTCTTCTTTTTGTTTTTGGCGGCGCAAGCGCGAAGATGCCGTAAAATATTGGTGGTTTTCCAGAAATTTTACCTGTACCTGGTTCCACTGCGTTTCATCTTTTACAATGCTCTGCCATAAAAATTCCCGGTATAAACCCTGGCCAATCTGGTAAAAATCCGAGCGGCCTAAGTAATCCAGGTCGGCATCGCAAATAATTTGTTCCAGTAAGTTTTTAGGAGCTTGGGGCAATTGGGTGGCCCTAATTAAACCGCAAATTGTTTCTATTTGAGCTGGAAATAATCCATAAGCCGGAAGTTCGGCAATCGCAATCTGGCAGCTTTTTTCTTCGTGGCCCTGGTAAGTTTCTAAAAAACCGACATCGTGGTACAATGCACCTACCTTTAGTAAATAAAGATCTTCGGGATCGGTAATGCCTTCTAAATGGGCAATAATTTCGCTTTGTTCCAGAACATCTAAGGTATGGGCAATATTATGGTAGCTTAGTTGCGACGATAAGCCATTTTTCAGCTTTAGTATTACCGCCTCTTTCAGCCTGGCAAAAGGTACCTGCTCCATTAGAAATTCTGGAATGTTTAGTAAGTAATTAGTTTATAATTTATTTGTAATCAGATCTTAAAAAATATTACTTCATTATTTATATTGATAAATAAGGGAATGGTATTTTGTGCTGTTACTAATATTATTTAGCCTATTAATTGAAGTTGTAATATATATAATAGCCGGAAGGATGGGTACTATTTGGCCTAATAATTTATCGAAAAATAGTAGAACGCGCTTTAAAATGCCTATCAATCTAAATAATATTTTAAAGAAATATTATAGGTTAACCTACCGGATTACCATTTGGCATTAAAACCCAAGAAGAGCGAATTGACTATTAAAGCGAGAAAGCGGCTAAAGGATTACGGCCTTTCCAGGTACCATTCGCCGAGATAATATGAAAACGGGCAAATAACTCTTCGGAATACCAATGGTCTTGCCTGGTTTTTTTTATTACCTGTTGGTGGTGAGCTGTTTGGTAGGCGTACTGACGCATAAAAGTCTCGTTTTCCCAGATGCTAAACGTAGCTTGTCTTACAAAAGGTAACTCGCCTAAACCCACGGCCGCCAGTAAGCCGGGCGCATTTTCCAGGTCTTGGCTGGTTTTTACGCCGTGTTTCCAGAAAGCCGGTAAGGCGCGTAAATTTATAGAAGCACGGGTAAGTACGGCAATTTTACCGGTGTTTTTAACTTCGGTTGGCGTAGGTGTAAACGGATTTACGCCATCCCATTGGCCGTGCGCTTTAATGGGAATTAATTTGATGGTCCAAAGCTCGTGGCAGTGTTCCTGGTATTGTTGAATAATATTAGAATTATTTAAAAAATTATCTGCTGCCGCTTCGGAGTCCCAAACGGCCATTAAACCGTACAAATAAAAATCGGGGGTTAAACTAAAAACCCGGCCTTTGCCGCTACCCAGCAATTTAAAAAAACTTAGCCGGGGTACGTCTTTCAAACGCGGTGGCATGGTACCCATTTGGGCTAATCCCCAGCGCCAATGACCCTTTTTAAGGCCGAACAAAGTAAGGGTAGTAATGTTTTGTGCGTACAAGAAATGTAGATTTGCCGGTGAACTTAAGAAAAAGAACCCATAAAAAAAGGAGAAACTTATTCTCCTTTTCTTAACTGGTTTATTCAACGTTTATTTTTTCGTTTTCGCCGGGATGGTATTGCTCGCCGGTAAGAGTAGCTTTCGCGTAGCCAATTAAATGAACCACCGGACTAGAGGGAGTATCCCAGTATTCGGCTTGGGTTACATCTACCCGCAGTAACGCCACATCCGGATCTTCTTTGCCTTCGGGGAACCAGGCTTTAAACGGCTCGCTCCACAGTTCATTTATTTTGTGGCGGTCGCGCACCACCGAAGCAGTACCTGATACCGATACGTATAATTTATTACTTTCATCGGCATAGCTTAAATTAACGTGGCTTTCGTTTTTAATCTCGTAACTTTTACTCGATTTATAACCCGTTAAAAACCAAATGGTGTTGCCTTCTATCTGTAAAGATTGCATGGGGCGGCTGCGCAACGTTCCGTCTTCTTCGGCCGTAACCAACATGGCGGTTTTTATACTTTTAATCTTTTCTGCCAGCTTCTGCAGATTCTCATTTGCTTTATTTTCCATAGTTTTATAATCTGAACTCGTAAAAAGGTACGCGGCTAAAAGTCAAAAGTTATCCGGTACCTAAATTGTAAGCCTAATTACTAACCCCTAATGAACGTATATGTTTAGCTTTTTGGGGTAATTTTTAAATAAACGTTTTGAATTATTTAGCTCATTCTTTTTTATCGGGTAATAATGACGCGCTTTTGGTAGGTAATTTTATTGCCGACTCGGTACGTGGTAGTCAGTTAAACCATTTTCCGGAGGCCGTAGTAAAAGGTATTATTCTGCATCGGCAGATTGATACCTTTACCGATACGCACCCGGTAGTACAAGATTCAAAAGCCCGTTTACGGCCGCAGTACCGTAAATACGCCGGCGTGGTAGTAGATATTTATTACGATCATTTTCTGGCTGCTAATTTCCCGGCTTACGCTGCTTACAACCTGCCCGATTATGCGCAGCATGTATATGCCACCGTGCAAAAATATAACTCCATTCTGCCGGAACGGGTGCAATATTTTTTGCCCTACATGGTTAAACAAAACTGGCTTTTAAATTATGCCCAGATAACCGGTATCCGGCAATCTTTGACCGGCTTAAGCCGCCGCACTGCTTTTACCTCAAACATGGAAACAGCCGCCGATGAGCTGGAGTTAAATTACAATTATTATAAAACCGAGTTTCAGGCTTTCTTCCCCGAACTGCAAGCTTATGTCGGGAAGCAGTTGGCTACTAAGTAAATTTTGTGCTTAACGCCGTAATTCTAGTAAAATCAGGTAACAACTTAATATACAATGCCTACCGGTCAAGTAAAAATACTTAGTTCTAAGTATTGTTTTAACCATATTTACCCCTTATCTTAGATATATTAAATGGCGTATTGTCATAGTTATAAATAGTAAACTATATTAACCCTGCCGTCTTCTTTTTTGCTCCCCGGACCGTTTTTTCGGCCTTCACGCTCCTTATTCAGACTGACTATAATTAGCTTATTTTAAATGGGTTAACTGCTGTGTACGCAGTTTTTCGGGCAGTTTATTCTAATAATGGCTCCAGATGCTGTAACCTTTTCGGCATGAAAAATACAAAAAGCTTTACCGGATTATTTTTGCTGATTTATGCGCTAACCTGTCGCATTGTCTGGGCACAAGAGGCCAATAATGCTGCTGCGTCGGATTCTGAGCGCGCTCGGCCCATAAATTTATACCTGTTAGATTATCCTTTAAATTTTAAAGACGGATATTATTGGCCCAGTTTAAACCAATCTATCTACAACACCGTGGCCATACACGAGGTAGTTAATACTACGTTAGGTAGAGCCCTGGAGCCGGTGCACCCGTTTTGGGGTAAGGTTTTAACCACTGGTTCTATCCTGGGTTTTAATGTAGTTTATACTTATTTACCTACCGGTACGGCCTGGCAACACCAGGAAGCGCACAGGGCCGTATTGCGTTACCACGGCATTACGAGTTACAACCAGGCCAATGAATTCCGGTTCTTTAAAAAGCGAATTGCTACTAAAAATGTAACGGACGAGGACCTGATAAATTTTAAGCGCGATTACCCGGCCGAATTTATCCGGAACCGCGGCATTGGCCACGAAGCACAATTAGAAGTAGTGGAGCAAATTAAAAAAGATGCATTTTATTACGGCACCCCCGGCTACCGCGATATTGTACCTAATCTTTTAAATGCCCTGGTCACCATCCAATACGTGAACGAGTTCCGGCAAAAAAATTACGACCGCGACATCGATAAACGCAATAAAGTAGAATTAGCGCCTAATGTGCGGGATATTTCGGGGGTAGAGTTTACGCCCTGGGTATATGACCTTTTCCGGCCCGAAGAACCATATAACTTGCGTGGTACCAACGGCGGGGCGCATCCTTACGGTACCGGCGTAGATCGGTACATCGGGAACGAAGATCTTACTACCGAAGAGAAGGACTATTTAGAAAAGCAATCCCGATTGGTGTGGCTTAACCTGGTGTCGCCGCACAACTTTGGTTTTGCCCGGTTCCGGGGCATGAACCCGTTTAACAGTCAACCCTTTTACTGGAACTTTAGCCTGGTACATAACCTGGTATCTTTTGGGCGGGTAATCGATTACAACTTGTACCTGAAACAGAACCAGGTAAACTTGTTTTTTACTTACCACGATTACCGCAACCGCGAAAAGCATTTTCCGGGCATAGACCTGGAAATTCACCGCTTACCTTACAAAAATATTTTTCTGACCGGCGCCATGGGTTTATGGATTCAGCCCAAAGACCAGATGTTTAGAAGTGTGGGGGGGAATACCGGCGGTTTGGTGCGCTTAGGAGTAGCCTCGCGGTTATTTAACCGGGTAGAGTGGTTCCTGGAAGGCGATATGAAAACCGAAGGTTGGGTTTCGGGCAATGTAGCTTTAGAACCTTTGGGACAATTACAATTTGGTTTAAACTGGTTGTACTAAAATTTGGCTTATGAAAAAACAGATACTTTTCCTGCGGCTTGGCTGGTTTTTGTTCTTAGGCCTGCAACCGGGCTTAAGGGCTTTTGCGCAATGGCCACCCGATTCATCCGCTATTGTTTCGGCCAACGTTTCTAACAATAATACCACCAATACCTTATTACGAGTACCAGCCAAACCGGACGAAGGTAAAAAATTGATGAATACGCCTTGGCGCGGTGCGGCGTATGGTTTTGCCATTGGCGGTACGGGCGGTGTTATTCTGGGGCTTACCGGTAAAGACTGGATATTATCGAACGGCAAAGTTGTGTCGCGGCCTATCCACGCCGTGGTAGATATGTTTATTGTAGCTACGCCTCTAGCCATAATGGGAGCGGTGGTAGGCGCCCGGCGCGATGTAGCTACTTTAGAACCCGCAAAATTGCATGTTGCCCTGGGTGGCGGCTGGGCCAGTGTTATGACTTACCAGAGCATTAAGAATGCGTACGCTATTTCGGGTATTCCGGGCCATATACCGCACTGGTTTGGTTACCTGCATTACCCCAACGGCGAAAACTCCAGCACCCCGTATACCTGGAACATAACCGCCGACTATAACCTAACCCGCAAAGTAGGCGTGGGGATATCTTTCAATAATTTTGTAAACCAGCAAATTACCGGCGGCGAAGATCACCACAATCCTACGGATAATTACGAAGCGGCCCGCGGCGAAACGTACAGTTTACTGGCCAATTACGTGTTTAATCCAATAACACCCATGAACAAAACCCGGCTGGAATTTGCGGCAGGGGCAGGGCTGAGTTACCACAACTTACTGGTAGAAGGTCAGTTGGGTACCCTTGATTACATTAAACGGCAAAGCCGATTTACCCCCCATTACCGCTTAACCATCGATTATTATTCGCGCCGCAACTTGTCTTTGCAATTAAAAGGCGGCTACCGGCCCCGGCAAACGGTACGTATTCCGGAGCAAATTTCGGGCAGCACCAGCTTAATTGCCCACGCGGTTAATTTCCGGTCTTTAGATATTACCATTGGCGTCCGGTATCATCTTAAATTTTATTAACTATGGCACAAGCAGATATTTTTGCCGATATACATTGCCACACGTTGCTCAAATATATTCAGAACGACGTGGTAGATTTGTGGGAGCCCATTGGTAAGCCCAGCAAAATTGGCAACTTACTGGGTTTGGTACGGTTTACGACCGCCGATTTAAAGAACATGGTGCAAGGCGATGTGCAGGTAGCCTGCGTAGCCTTAACCCCGCCCGAACAAAAAATATTGTTTTTTCAGGGGCCGGTTTCTAAAAATACTTTAGCTCAGTTTTCATCTTTTTTAAGTACGCTGCCGCAAGATAAAATAAAGCATTACCAATCCGATAAGTACGATCATTACGATTTACTCCAAAAAGAAGTGCGCTTGTATTTGGGCGGACAAAATATTTCTAAAAATATTAAGCTGGCGTCTACTGGTAAAAAGACCCAATGCCGCTACAAAGTAGCCCGCAATTTTGCCGAGATTGATGGGGTACTGAACGCAAATAAAACCAACACCAAAGAACGCATTATTGCCCTGGTTTTTACCATCGAGTCGGCGCATGCCTTAGGTACCGGCCATATCAATTTTAACGAAACGCCTAACCCGTTTAATGTTAGCGAAGAAATAATTTTGCAAAGGGTAGATGCCCTAAAAGGGATTGAAAGCCCAGGCGTACCGGCTTGGTCGCACGCACCCGTTTGGGTTACCATGACCCACGCGTTTTACAACGATTTGTGCGGCCATGCCCAGCCATTGACCGGCCTTTTCCGGAAAATTCTGGATTACGCCGAACCTTTTGCCGCTGCCAAAACTCCGCCTAAATACCAACCGGGCCTTAATGCCGGATTAAGTCCATTGGGTAGCAAAGTAATTCAGCGGTTATTGGGCATTGATGCCGAATCTCAGAGCCGGCCCAACCCCGGTAAGCGCATCTTTATTGATATTAAGCACATGAGTACCCGCAGCCGGAAAGAATATTATGATTTGTTGGATGCCTACCACGCCACCCATCCCACCGATATTATTCCAGTTATAATGAGCCACGCTGCCGTAAACGGTAAGCCTAGCCTCGACGACCAAGAATTTAACCCGGCCGATTTAGATAGTGAATGGGAAGATAGCAGCACGTTTAATCCCTGGAGCATTAATTTGTACGACGACGAAATCATAAAAATTCACCAGACCAAAGGGTTGCTGGGGCTCATCTTTTACGAACCCATTCTGAGCGGCAAGAAAAAAAGAAAAGGCAAAGTTTTGTGGAACGAAAAAGACTGGGCCGAACTCCTGGCCGACCAGATTGAGCATATTGTAAAAACGGTGTACAACACCGGTGCCCCCGATAAACACGAAATTTGGGACCGCATTGGCATTGGCTCCGATTTTGACGGCCAGATAAACCCCACCGATAAATTTGTTACCTCCGACCAATTACCGGCTTTTAAAAAACAACTGCAGCGTTGCTTAAACGAATCTAAATTCGATGCCTTCCGGGCACCTGCCGAGGTAAGTGATATAATTGAGAAAATCAGTTACAAAAACGTTGTTACTTTTCTGCAAACCCACTTTTAAATAAACTCTTATGCCCAAAGTATTTTGGTTTACCCGCATCGGTATTTTGCTGCTGTTGCCGGCCTCGGCCTGCATGACCACCCGCCTGGTAGGAAATTACAGTACCGATAATATTATGCCCCACCAAAAAACCACCGTTAGTTTTGTGTGGGGCCTGTTGCAGCCCAAAGATATTCCGGCCGAATGTGAGTCGAATGCCGTGTGTAAAATATCGAGCCAGACCAATCTGGGTTATATTTTATTGTCGGCGGCTACCCTGGGCCTGGTGGTGCCACAAAAAATTACCTGGGATTGCTGCCCCAGCCAGGTAGCCGAAGAAAAGCTTAATCAACCTTAAAAGTTATCACGATGAATTTCCCGATAGGCATAAAACCGTTGGTAATACCTAAATGGCAGTGGACCAATGCGCACGCCAACTTTACGCAAAAGCTTAAACCCGATGTATCTTTTGACCTGAGTGTTTCGGATCCGGTTTTTAAACAGCAATTTCCTGGTTTCTGGGACAAGTACAACCAAACCACCCGCAATATTCAGTGGCTGATAAATTATGCGGTGCAAAAAAGAATTAAATTAAGGGCCATGGGTAGCGGTTGGTCTTTAAGCAAAGTAGCCGTATGTACCGATGGTATAATTAACACTAAAAAATTAACCTTAAAAGCCGAATTGGGGGAAAGCTATTTAAACCCGGCTTACTTAAGTAACGGCGGAGAAGCCGGTAATTTGCTTTTTGCCCAGTGCGGCAACGAAATAATAAAAATAAACGAGCTGCTCGAAAAAGAAAGAAATCCGGCCAAGTCGTTGCGGGTGTCGGGTGGCAGCAACGGGCAAACCATTGTGGGGGCTTTTAGTACCGGCACGCATGGCGCGGCATTTCGCTACGGTTCGGTTTGCGACTGCATTGTGGGTATGCACGTGGTGGTGGGCCCAAACCGGCACGTGTGGCTGGAGCGGGCGAGCAAACCGGTCACCTCGGCCAAATTCCGGACCGCTTTACAAGCCGAATTTATTCCGGACGACGACCTGTTTAATTCTGTTTTGGTAAGTTTTGGCAGCTTTGGCGTTATTCATAGTGTTTTGGTAGAAGTAGAACCCAAATTTTTGCTGGAGCAGCAATTAATCAAATTGCCGTATAACGCAGCCCTCCAGAAAGCCATCCGATCCGGCGATTTTAACGAATTGGCGGCTAAGTTGCGCCACCCGGCCGATAAACTTTACCATTTTGAACTGGCCATTAACCCGCACGCCTTTGATAAAACCGGGCAAGCCGATGATGTATACTTTCGGGTAATGTATAAAATGCCTTACCGGCCCGATTACATTCCGCACGATCCTTCGGCTAAAGGTAAATTTACTTACGGCGATGACTTACTCGGCTTAATGCAGTCGGCTTTGGATGTAGTAGAAAAGGTGCCGGGCCATAAACTCGATTTACTGTTAATTCCTAAAACCGTAAATTCTTTGTTTAAAGTGGCATACAACCGGCCCGAAACTGCTATTGGCACCATCGGCGAAACTTTCCGGAACACAATTTTCCGGGGCAAATTATTTAGTGCGGGTTTTGCCTTCGACCGGCAAAATATTCCGGAAGTAATTAATATTTTTCTGGCACTAAATAAAAAAACGCCTTTTGTGGGCGTGATGGCTTTTCGGTTTGTAAAAGGCACCCAGGCCACCCTGGGCTTTGCCCGGTTCCAAAACTCCTGTGTGCTGGAGTTAGACGGGGCCGATACCGAAATAAACCACCAGTTTACCGAAGCTTTTGTAAAACAAGTAGAAGCCCTGAATATTCCTTTTTCGGTACATTGGGGCAAAATAAACAATATTTTAAACAAAGAGCGGGTAAAGAAAATTTACGGCGAAGCGGTGTTACAGAAATGGTTAAGGCACCGCAACCAACTATTATCCGAAGAAGTACAGCAGGTTTTTAACAATGATTTTCTGGAAAAATGCGGCTTGGATAAATTTAAGGAACCCTTAGTAGTTTAATTTCCTAAGATTAATCATGGCTAGTCTTACTTGCTGGACATACTCATAAGAACCCGGGCGGTAACCAATAGCTGGCCCAAGTGGCGGGTAGTATGTTCGGCGGCGTGTACCAACAGCCCGATTAAAGTAGAGGGTACCTGAGCCCGGCCTACCGTTCTTATTTGAACCAGTTGATTTTCGGGAGTATTAATTAGTTGCGTCAAGGCCGCATCCACCTGTTCCTCGAATGCCTGAACCAGACTTTCAACGGTTATATGCTGGTCCTGCGGTTTGCCTTCTTGGGCTAAATAGGCGAGTTGTTCGGGCGTCAGGGATTCTTGCCGGGCGTAGGTTAATAACCGGTTAAGCACACCGGTTAAGTGTTGTAAGTGAAACCCAATAGAAGCCACGCCGCCCGGTTTTTCCCAGAGCAATTCCTCCGGAAATGTTCTCAATAAATCGTTTACTTCTTCACGGGCCTGTAATAGTGCGTGGGCTACTGGCTGCAGCAAGGGCGGTACTTCCGGCAATGGCCCCCGTAGCCAAACTTCCGGTTTATTATTTTCAGTACGCATGTGATTACCTGTTTTTAAATTGACTTGTATTTTACTAGCAAACTTAAACGAAGTACCAATATTATCTAATTTTTCCAAAAGTTATAAAAGCTATTTTGTAATTCTGTTTCGAACAAGGATTGGAGCCATTGGTGGTGTTAGCGCCATTGGTGGCGTTATCACCGCCAATTACTAACGCTTCTGCCAAACTACTCTCTGGTGCCTGCGCAGTAAGAGCAAGGGAGGCTACCATTTTATAAAATGCAAAACAGCTTCTTAGTTGAAAAAGAATGATTTAATTCAATTTGTATATATTCAACTTAAGATTGATTTCCATTTTGATCAAACACCTGATTAATTATTATTTAAGTTCGTCGGCTAAAATCTTTTATTCATCTAAAATATTATGGCTAAAATGATTTTTTTCTAATTTTGCCGGAAATTTATTCAGATGAATCTGTACTTAGAATTATTCCTGCTCGTAGTTGTTAATTTTGGCTTAATATTTATTTCGCGGTTAATATTTAATAATCAAAATGCCAAATCCCGGTTTATAGGTAAAAACACCAATATCAAATACCGATCTTATAATCGCTAAAATTTAAAATATTCATTATTAGTAGCTAATAGGTGTTTAGTTAAAGTATGTTTTTGCGGTAAATTTTATTTGCTTAGTTTCTTTAAGCTGAATTATACGCTTGATTAATCTATCAGAATTCAAGTTGTAAATCATTTCTTTTTAAAGCTCATGGTCTTCTGTTAGCGTACCAGATGGTTTAGCTTAAGCAGTTTGCCTTTTTAAGATATTTTGCTTAAGTTTATTTCTATCTGATATTAAACCGGCAAGATATGGAGCTTAAAGTAAACGGTACTACCCGCGCAACCAGTGCCACCCCCGACACCAGTTTGTTGCGTGTGCTTCGCGATGAGTTTGATTTAACCGGCACCAAATACGGTTGCGGCGAAGGGCAATGCGGGGCTTGTACTGTTTTACTCGATGATACCGCCGTGCGCTCCTGCCGCACCCCTCTCAGTGCTGTAGCCGGCAAGCCTATTACCACCATAGAAGGCCTGGAAAAAGAAGGCCGCTTACACCCCGTGCAGCAAGCTTACCTGAAGGTAGATGTTTTCCAGTGTGGTTATTGTGCATCCGGTATGCTGATGTCGTCGGTGGCTTTGCTCCGAAAAAATCCGCAGCCTACCGAAACCCAGATAATAGACTTTATGAACGGAAATATTTGCCGGTGTGGTACTTATCCCCGCATTATTAAAGCTATTCAGGAAGCCGCCGCCAACGTTTAATCTTCGCCAACACATGAACGACAAAGAAACAAAATCATTGGCTTTTATTTCGGAAAGTGAAGAGGAGCGTGCTACTACTCCGGCAAATTTCATTTCGCGGCGTTATTTTTTTCGCTTACTCGGCGGTGGCTTGGCGGTAGCGGTAATGGTACCGGGCACCACTCTGGCCGATTCATTTAAAGAAGCGGCCGCGCTGGCTAAAGTGCCCACTAACCAAATAGGTGCCTGGATTCACCTGGATGAGAAGGGAGACGTTACGGTTTTTACCGGTAAGGTAGAAGTAGGGCAAAATATCCGGACGTCGCTGGCCCAGATTGTAGCCGAAGAATTAAAGGTACCGGTTAGTTCTATAAAAATTATTATGGGCGATACCGATTTGGTGCCTTACGATGCCGGTACGTTTGGCAGTCGCTCAACACCGGCCATGGGTAGTCAGCTTCGGAAAGCGGCGGCCCAGGCCCGCGAAGTGCTCCTGGATTTAGCTGCTCAGGAATTTAAAACAAGTAAAGCCGGCTTAAAGATAGCCAACGGCAACATTACAAATCCGGCGAATAAAAAAACAATTACCTACGGGCAGCTAACCAAAGGTAAACAGCTTTTACAAACCATTTCAGATACGGTTCCAACCACAGCGGCAGCAAAATGGGAAGTGGCCGGCACTTCGGTACCTAAGGTAAACAACCGTGAAATATTAACCGGCCAACACAAATTTGTTTCTGATTTAAAGGTGCCCGGTATGCTTTACGGCAAAATATTACGGCCACCAGCATACGGAGCCGTTTTAACTTCGGTTGATTTAACCGCCGCCAAAGCCATACCGGATGTAACGGTGGTGCACCAGGAAAACTTTATTGGGGTTGCCGCTACCAATATTAAAACGGCCGAAACTGCTATTGCGGCCATTAAAGCCCAATGGAAAACCACGCCCCAGCCCTCAAGAAACGAAATATTTACTTACCTGAAAGAAAATGCAGCTAATAACCAGGGAGGCGGGCGTAACAGCACTACTGCCAAAGGCAATATTGCGCAAGGCCTGGGCACCGCCGATAAAACGTTAAAAGCAACTTACCATGTAGATTATATTGCACATGCTCCCATGGAACCACGGGCAGCCCTGGCCCAATGGGAAAACGGAAAACTAACCGTTTGGACCGGAACCCAACGGCCTTTTGGGGTGCAAAGCGATTTAGCGAGTGAATTTAATTTACCCACCGAAAAAGTGCGGGTAATTATGCCCGACACCGGCTCGGCTTACGGCGGTAAGCATTCCGGCGAAGCCGCCCTGCAAGCCGCCCGGTTGGCCAAAGTGGCGCAAAAGCCGGTTAAACTCACCTGGACCCGCGAAGAAGAATTTACCTGGGCTTATTTCCGGCCCGCCGGGGTAATAGAAGTAAACAGTGGCATTAAAAACGATGGTACTTTAACCGCCTGGTCTTTTCACAATTACAATTCGGGGGCAGCCGGCATTCGCCCGCCGTACGAAGTACCCAACCAGGATATTGCTTATCATCCGGTAAATTCGCCGTTAAAACAAGGTTCTTACCGGGGCCTGGCATCTACAGCCAATATTTTTGCCTTAGAATCGCATATTAATGACCTGGCCCTAATGCTGGGACAAGATCCCTTGGCTTTCCGGTTAAAGAATTTACGGGAGCCGCGTCTGCGCGCCGTGTTTGAAGCCGCCGCCGAAAACTTTGGATGGGGCAAAACCAAACCAGCTCCCGACCATGGTTTTGGTATGGGTGGTGGTACCGAAAAGGGCGGCTTTGTGGCTACTTTTGCCGAAGTGGCCGTAAACCGGCAAACCGGCGAAGTAAGAGTTATCCGGACGAGTACGGCTTTTGAATGCGGGGCCATTGTAAATCCGGAACATTTAGAAAACCAGATATTAGGTTCAATTGTGCAGGGTTTGGGCGGCGCTTTGTTCGAAGCTATTCAGTTTGAAAACGGTAAAATATTAAATTCTAAATTTGCACAATACCGCGTGCCCCGGTTTAAAGATTTACCTAAAATTGAGATAATACAGGTAAACCGCAAAGATTTACCATCGGCTGGCGCCGGGGAGGCCCCCATTGTGGGCATTGCACCCGCTATCCGGAATGCCATTGCCGATGCTACCGGGGTAAAATTGTATACTTTGCCCTTGTTGCCCAATGGTTTAACCGATCACCTGAAATAGCTTTCCTGACATTAGCTGTTAAAATATTCGACTTACAACAAAAAGGCGGACAAAAGATTAAGAACTAACATTAAATTAGTGAGTTGTGCAACCGCTACTATTGTTGGTGGTAGTTGTTATTTGTTGGGGAGTCGCCATTTTTTAATGAGTTCAGCATTTAAGCCGCCTTTTTTACCGTTCGGTTTTCCAGTCCCGCTTTCGATCAGATTTTTTAAACTACCTTGTATATAACTTGTCCAAGCATCATTACACACTTCATAACATTCATATTGTGGAGTTAAACCTTCGTGTGTGAATTTTATTTTAGTTTGCTCGTCTTCTTTAGCAATATCAAATATAAGCTTGGTGTTTATCCATTCGGTTTTATCTTGTGTGAAACTAAATTCGTTATCGATAACTAGATAAACCAATTTATTGTCTGGGACTTCTTCTATCAACTTTAGCTTGCACAATTGAACGTCTTTGTAATGATAGAAAAATGTTTTACCAAGTTTATCGGTATTTCCCTCAATTTCTTCTGACCACCAAGCTCTAAAGTTTTTGATAGCATTAAAAGAAGTTGTGGCATTTTCTTTTACTGTAATAGTTGATGTATAATTTTCGTGATCCATTGTTGCTGTTTTTAAATTTTGAACTCTGGTTTTATAAATTGTAATGCAGAAGAGCAACGTGAAAATTAAAATGATTGGCGATGATATTTTTATATACTTTTTAACTTTTCTTCAAGGTTCTGAAGATATTTCGTCCAAGCGGTCGAGCAACTATTATAACATTCAATTTGTGGTTCTAAACCAATGTGAGTAAAACGTACTCGTGTTTCTCCTTCCTTTTCCAAAATATCAAAGGCGAGTTTTGTGTTTTCCCATTCCTTTGTATTGTGCAAGAATGAAAGATTACTTTCCGTAACCTGCCAGACAATTTTTGTGTACGGTACAAGTTTAATTAATTTTTGGTTTGTATAATGCGCCCCACCGCCAGCAGAAAATGAAAATTCATCATTAAGTTTTTGGCTGTTGCCCGTAATGGTTTCTTCATAAATTCCCAACCACCATTGATTAATATCGAGCAATAATTCAAATATTTCCTTTGACGGTTTATGCGTTACGAACCCAAATGTGTAATTATTCATTTCCTTATTTCTTTGTTGCGTTACAAAGATATTTTCTATTTTACATCTTTATCTGGTGCTATTTAGACATTTTAAAGGGTTGATTTAGACAACGGTTTAGCTTATCTTCATAAAAAACCAGGGCAATGAAACGATTAAGTATTTTGATTCCAGACGACCAAACAAGTATGAATACAATTGCTTGTATTGTTGGAAGTTATCAGGTGTTTATGGCTGCTAACACCTTTTTTGGAAAGACGGACAGGAAACCCGTATTTGAAGTGAATTTGGTAAGCGCTACGGATGAAAAGTTACTTAAGAGTGGATTCTTGTCTATTAATTCTAACCTTACAATAAAAGAATGCAGGAAAAACGACCTAATCATTATTCCTGCTACTTTAATTCGCAGCTATGAAACAGCTACAGAAAATAACCAAAGGCTGATTGATTGGATAAAGGAACAATACAAACAAGGTGCAGAAGTAGCAAGTATGTGCGCCGGAAGCTTTATGCTGGCCTCAACAGGTTTACTTTCCGGAAAGACTTGTTCCACCCATTGGGCATTGGCGGAAGAGTTTAAAACCTTATTTCCGAATGTAGATTTACAAACTGATAAATTAATAACAGACGAAAACGGAATCTACACCAATGGTGGTGCTTATTCTTTTCTACATTTACTCATGTACCTGGTCGAAAAATTCTATGACCGAAAAGCAGCCATTTATTGTGCCAAATACTTTCAGATAGATTTGGATAGAAATCTGCAATCAGAATTTTTAATTTTTAAAGGTCATAAAACTCATAATGACAATGTTATTCTTGACGCACAAACTTTTATGGAAAATAATTATCAGGAAAAAATTTCCATTGAAGATTTATCTGTGAAATTTGGTTTGAGTAGACGAAACTTTGACAGAAGATTTATCAAAGCAACAGGTCTTAGACCGTTTGATTATTTACAAAGAGTAAAAGTTGAAGTAGCTAAAAAGGAATTTGAAAATTCTCGAAAATCCGTCAATGAAGTAATGTATGATGTCGGCTATAACGACACCAAAGCATTTCGAGAAGTTTTTACCCGTATAACTGGGACAACACCGATTGACTACAAAGCAAAATACAATATGGGAAGTTAATTTTAGTTGCTTGGGTTATAATTAATTTCCGCCAATGGGCCGTGGCTAAAAAGTGCTCTAATGCTTTTTAGCCGTTGTTGGGTAGGGTGATTTTATTTTCTTTTAAATTATCCTTCCAGAGCAATTTTATTGCATTAAAATAATCAGAGTCAAAATTTATAATCCTAATATCTTCTATTTTAAACTCATAATCATAATTTTCCTCCACCTTACCATTAGCGTCGATGTAGTCTATAATTAAATAATCATTCTCAACAATTTTATTTTTTTTACCAATAAAAAGAGCACCTTCTTCAGAATCTTTAAATTCAAACAGTCCATAAGCCCCTTCTATAAAATTTAGGAGTTCCACTGTTGTTCCAAACTTAAAATTTTCAGGTAAGTTGGTTGAAACTCCTCTTAACTCCATTACCAATTCAATTTTTTCCTCTTCAATTGACCTTTCTATTTTAGATACGGTAGATTTCTTGATAATAGAATAGCCATCAAGAACATAATCTACTGGGATATACTTAATAAGAATCCATTCCCGGTCTTCAGCTAAAAAAAGTCCTTTAAGCGGTTCCTCCCAGTCCTTTAAATAATATTTATTTACTATTCTATTCATTTTATTATACTACCCAACGGTCTTGTGCATGAGGCGTGCGAGGCCGTCGGCCGAAGTATGGCTATGCACATTATTAGGGGCAGGCTTTTTATAGGATAATAGGCTTAAAAAAAAGATAGTTTTACCTTTCCTGGTTAAAGCTAATATGAAGTCCAAAGGCTATATTTTATCTACTTTTAAAGTAGGAAACTTTAGAAAATACTTTATAGCTTAATAATATAGCCTCAAATTAAAAACCTCAGCTTTAATTGTAAGGATATTTAATTGTAATTTTTGCTTCGATCAGTAAAGTAAGCTTTTCCTGAATAAACCCCTTTTGCAACATCTCCATTTGCTAATTTTAAAATAAAATGGATGTTTAAATTTTCTTCCTTTTTTTCAACCGAAAATGCCCCGCCTACTATATCAATGTTAAGGCCATTAATTTTGCATGATCCATTAAATTGGAAAGGCAGCCTTTTGTTAAGATCCGATAAAGAATACTGATAAACTCCATCGGTGAGGTGTGTAGTGCCAGAACTGGAAATAGAAAGCCATATAAAAGTTTTTGCTTTGTCTAAATCTTTACTATCACTCAAGAGATCCAATTCAAATTTAGACTTTACGCCATAGGATTCATTTGCAATGATAGAAGATGTAAGAGGCCACTCTTTAGAACCAATTGAAAAGGTATTTTCGGTGATTATTTTAAAGCTGCTAATGAAGCAAAAGGTAATTAGAAGAGAGAGGGATACAATTAAGTTTTTCATAGCTTTACTTATTACATTTTGTTAGTTATTAATATAGTGTATATTATCATGATGCTTCATTTAATAAAAAGGTTGCCTTGCATCAATAACTTTCTAAAACTAATTCCAAAATATCAAGATAAAGCTTTCCCCTAACGGATTATGCTTTGCGGTGGCAGAGCTACCGTAAAGCTCGTGTTGTATGGAGCTGATTTAAAAAAAGGAGCCAAACCGTTTTGTTCGATTGAATTTAAGTATTCTATTTTGAAACTTGATAGAATCAATTGTCCCGTTCTGATTCAGTATATGTACTATATAATTTACCCTTACGATATCCTCCTGATTTTCCAATTCTTCTATTCTATATTTTCGTCCCATATGAGTAGAAATTGCCATATAATCATTATACCCACTAAAGTTTAAAGCGGAAAATCTTAGTGTATCATTTACAGTATTAGAAAATATTACATTATCATTAGAATTAAGAATATTGAAATGAAAGTATGTAATAGCCTTTCCTTTATCAATTGGCGTTCTTACATTAAGTAGGGGTGTATAAATATTTCCCCTTTTGCTGTAATTTATAAAAAGAAATGGGAGTCTGATGAACTTCTGTTTCTTGTCAAGTTGAAACTCAATTTCAGAAGCTGTGTTGCTTCTTATAAGATTCTGCTTTGATAATTCATCCCATTCCTCCCATGAGGAAATGTTTTGATAAACAAAGCATCCGCTTAATGGACTGAAAATTAAAATGAAAATTATGTATCGGAATATTTTCATGATTACAGTTACATACAATGTACTTGGCTAAGGCACGCTTTAGTGTGCTTTAGGTGTGGTTAGACGAATGTTATTCTATACTATTCATAATTTCTTCCTTTACAGGAGGTAGAAGGTGAAATTCTTTTGAGCCCTTTTGAAATTCGGCTATTATTAATTGCTTGTCCAGCATTATATTGGAATAATTTCCTAAAAAGCAATTAAACAAATTATCTATTTCTTTTTCTCTTTCTAATTCTGATAACTCACTTTCCAGGTTAAATAAATTTTCAAAATCTTTAGGTTCTCTTCTGAATATATTGCCAATACCTTTAACAAGTTCTTTTGAAACAGAATAATCTTTACCCCATATGTCTTTAATATATGTTTTGATATTCAGGTAATATAGATTACTGTAATTAGATTTTTGAAGGCTTAGAACTAAAATGCAATCCCCTGATTCTTTAAACCAAGCGGAATAAATATATTTGAACCCATTAGCCTTAGCCACCTTATTGAAAATACTTTTAAATTGTTTATTGTCCATAATTTCGTCTAACGGCTGGGCTAAAAAACGTTTTAATGGTTTTTAGCTAGGGTTATAGGAGGTTATTTTTATTTCTTTATAAAGAGGAATTCTTGTTTCTCATTCATTCCAGATGGGTTCCTAAATATAAGATTGCCGTCCTTTATCTCAATTCTTCTTTCTCTTGGCTTAAAACCATTTCTTGGGTTAAAGTCTTCAACAATTGTGATTTTATTATTGAATATATTTTGCACAGCTACAGTGGTTTCAATTCCCTTTGTTTTGAACTCAATAACTTCTACAGTATTCTTAGGTTGATTTTTTCTTCTTTTCTTTAATTCTGAAAACTCAAATTTCACCATACCTTGTTGGTCGGTTTTCTTATAGACCTTAGCTTCATTTACTGCGACTTCAAAATCAGTAAGAGGTTTTCCATTTTCATCAACTAAAGTGATGACTACAAATTTTTGCCCGTCTATTGTTTGTCCATCTACTTTGCTTTTTGTTTTAATAAATCCGACTGAGTCAAATAAAAACAAGTTGTTCTGGTTTATCCTCCATTTTCCAGTTTCTTTTATGGTTCCATTGACCATAGCGGGTCTTAAATAAGTAAATGATGAATCTTGATTTAATGTGAGGGAATACTTAAATCCCATTCTTTCGTGAATATATTCTCCAGTTTCAAATTGGAGAATAAATGACAATAAGGAAAGTAAGAGTATTGAAAGGATCTTCATTTTTATTTTATTTAATGCCCTATAACGGGCCGCGGCTAAAAAGCGTTTTAATGCTTTTTAGGTAGTGTTAGGCGCTTTTATTTTTATTACTTTTTCTTATTCCCGCAAGCAGCACAAAATAAAGCCTTAGTGGTTCTATATGGTTTGCCACAATTCTCACATGGTGGTCCATATTGCTCAATTGTATGATGCATGATAGCATTTGGTTCAGTCTCTTCAAATCCTGTCACTTCTTTATAAAAATCCAGCATTGGTTTGAAACTCTCTTCTCTGGTCATACCAGATTTTCTCCTTTCAAATGCTTCTCCATATAGTTTGTATGCTGTAGCATATTCTTCTTCATCCAACATTGGGATTTCCATTTTACACCGCCAGCACCACAAGTTTTTCATTCTTGGATTTCTTTTACTTCCTCTACCTGGGTATCCATTATCTTTCTCATAAGAATGAAACAAAATTTCACTCCTTCTTTTTCTGAAATCATTTCGTTAAGAAATATTTTAGATTCATCATTATAAGCTTCAGGAAAACTTATTGTCAAGTAGGTCATTCTTTTCTTTTTTTCTTCCCAAAACCGGTACTTGACTTCTTGATGTCCTTCGTATTTTTTTAAGAATCTATCAATTGTTAATCCTTCTCGATACCAATTAATGATAGGTTTATTAATCCAAACTGCATCCCAGGAATTAAAAAATGGAAAGTGAGATACAACATTCCTTACAAATTTGAATAGCTCACTTCCAATTTCAGATTCCATTGGTGGTCTAGCAGTTTTTAATTGCTCAATCACTTGTTTAATTGGTTCGTAGTTTAGCAACTCTGTATAAATTGCAAATGCTTGTTTGATTTTCGAAAACCTTTCCCACTCATCCTTTTTCCAATAATCATCTTCCATAACTTCATCATACAAATCATAAAAACGATTGTATGCTAATGTTAAGAATTCTAACTCTGTACTATTTGGTTTTAGGTCTTTCATCTAATTGCCCCTAACGGGCCGCTGCTAGGGCACGTTTTAATGGGCTTTCGTTTGTGTTACCTCTCGTTTTCATTCTAAGATTTTAACTATAAAATTCGAAGTATCTGTTTCCATTTTACCCTTCTCTAGCAGATAGGCTATGGCTTGAATACGATATTTACCTGGTTTTAGAATTTTGGAGGTCCAACTAATAAAAGTAGAATCAGGATCAGAATATACAGTATCTAGTTTTATAGTTTCAACAGTTAAATTTTTGATTACATAATATTGCCTTAACCCTAATTCTTTATGATAAGATGGGTCTGGAGTAATCCAGCCTTGAGAAAAGGTTTCTCCTTTTTTGGCTTTAATAACTTTATTAAAAGTTGCTTGAAATATTCGTCCCTTTTTTTCTAATAGGTTACCATCAATACCATATTTTCTATAATACATAACCTTACCTCTTAAATCATAAAATTCAAATTTTTTGAGTTTAGTAGAATATGGTACTATCCACCATTTGCCATTCCTCAAGACTGCTGTTGAATCTTGAAAACCGTCATAAAACTCTAGAAAATCACCAAATTTTTTTCCATTCACATAATAAGACTTAGATTTAACAATTCCACTCGGGTAATACTCGTCTACATAACCTGAAATCGTGTCGTTTTTGTAGACAGCTCTAGTTTGCAATCTCCCTAAACTATCATAACTATCTACTTCTCCATTTTTCTTGCCATTAACAAGGAGTGCTTTCATTCTTAGGGTATTGGTTGCGTCATAAACAAACAAGGTATCACCTATTATCTCTTCTCTTAATTCTCTTTCTTTTTTAATGGTGCAAGACATGTAAGAGAATATAATGATTATATAAATTGGTATTCTATATTTCATTTAATGAGAGGTAACGGGCCGCTGCTAGGGCACGTTTTAATGTGCTTTAATTGTTGTTGGCAGATGTTATTCTTTTTCTTCTATGGCTAACGTTTGGGCTATTATGACTAAATTATCATCTTCCAAGGGTTGCCCGGAATTTCCAAATGGGTCTAAGGATAAATAATAAAAGCCATTTTCCAATTTTACCAAAACTATGTCAGAATAGTAAGCAGTACCAAAGTCCTCATTCAAACCTACCTCCACCACTTGGCCAAATTTTAATTCTACTTTGCACTTTATAAACTTTTTCTTTTCTGCTGGCTTTCTTACAATCAAACCCACGGTAGCAGTCGAATTGCTGGTATTTATATAATCTAGGTTTACCTTCAATGCAGTAATTTCACCATCATTCAGTACATATCCTTCAAGCAAGTCTTCTAATTGCATAGTTTTAAATATCTACAATAGCTACCAACGGACTGGGCTATGCGGCGGAGCTGCCGTATAGGTGTGGTTAGTGGCACATGCTTCTTTATGTGCATAAAAGGCATTTTTTTCTAAGAAGAATAAGCACATTACAAAAGATCTGCGATTTCTGATATTAAGCAGTAAGCTCCAATAAGAAATAAAATTAAAGCACTTATAAATACTCTAAGTCCACTGTAAAAAAGAGAATTATCCCGGTCATATTTATAGAACCTTTGAATTTTCATTCCTATAACCCCTACAGCTATACAGAGGACACTTATTATAGTAATTCCAAAATCCATTACAACATCAAACTAAATTTATTCTTAGTTCTACAATCATAAAAAAATACAAGTAAAATAATAACTTCCTTATTCTTTTCTAGTATTGCCACTAACGTTCTTGGCTATGCGGCTGCATAGCTGCCGTATAGGTGTGGTTGGCAGTCGTATTTTCTATAAAACAGTTAAAATAAAGGATTCCATAAAGGTTAAAAGGTTGGTTTCCTTCGTCCTGGTACACACATTTGTAGTTAAGTACTCGTCCGTTTTTTCCTCTTTTAATAGTGGTGATAAAAGTTTCGTATCAGATTTATAGGAATAAATTAAATAAGTTCTTCCTTTTTTAAAATCATTCCCGCAATCTGCACCACCCGCTGTTGTTATTATAGTAACAGGTTCCTTTTTAAGTAATCCTTTATATTTTTTTAATACCTCAAACTTAAACTCATACCTTTTATAATCTATTTCGGTATTAAAAGTGGTTTTTTCTCTTGATGTAATCTCTTTCTTCTCCTTTAGCCTGCCTTTGAAGACTACATCTGATTGTTTAAAGTTTTCTTTTATTCCAACACCCCCGCAAGAACAGGAGAAAGCAAAGGTGCTGGTAAATAAAAGTAAGCAAAGTAAGAGTAAGTATTTCATCTTTTAATATGCCTGCCAACTATTATGTATACGTAATAATTACGTTTATATCGCCTTTGAAGGTAAGCAACTATAGTTGTACAAGTTATTGATAATTATTGACTTATGACATTTTGATGTTTTCCATATTTGCTTAGCCAATTACGGTTACAGAATTTCAGTGATACTTTTTACTATTTCCAACTCAGAGGTTTAAAGGAATATTTAAGATATTAAATATTGATGCTATTGCAGTTACAATATATAAAATTTGCTATTGACTAACAACTATAGAAAGTATTAAATTGGTTGTTCTGGGTTAAAAAAAAACAGCTTATCAGTTGCCGAATAATCCCGTAAAGAGGGGTAAAGTGCAGGTAATACAAAACGGTTTAAATGTGTGGTTCAGTAAATTAAGAGAAATATGTATACTGTTTAACCTTGCAGTAAATCGTAGCATTGTTGGGCAATTTCTAACTCTTCATTTGTAGGAATAACCAATATTTTTACCCGGGCCTGCGCCGCATTTATTTCCCGGATTTCTTTTGCGAGAGATTTATTTTTTTCGGGATCAAAGTACAAACCCAGGTATTCCAGTTGGCTGCAGACCCGCTCCCGGATTTGCGTATCGTTTTCGCCGACGCCGGCCGTAAAAACCAGAGCATCTAAGCCGTTAAGCACGGCGGTGTACGCGCCAATATATTTTTTAATGCGGTAAGCGTATAAATCGTAGGCCAGGTTGGCTGCTTTATCGCCGGCAGCTATGGCCTTGCTGATGTCACGCATATCGCTGTGGCCGGTAAGGCCCAGCATACCGCTTCTTTTATTTAGTAAATTATTTACTTGTTCCGGGTTGTAGCCCAACTGGTTTATTAAATGAAAAACCACCGACGGATCGATGTCGCCGGAGCGGGTACCCATTACCAAACCCGAAAGCGGGCCAAAGCCCATGCTCGTATCTATTGATTTGCCGCCATCTACAGCAGCCATGCTACAACCATTGCCCAGGTGCACGGTAATTATTTTGGCGGCGGGGTTCTCTAAATATTGCCTGGCTTGTTGCGCCACGTACTTATGGCTGGTGCCATGAAAGCCGTATACCCGTATGCCCAGTTCGGAATAAAAATTTTCGGGTAAAGCGTACCGGAAAGCTTTTTCCGGCATGGTCTGGTGAAAAGCCGTATCGAAAACAACTACCTGTTTGGCCAGGGTAAATAATTTTTCGGCTACTTCAATGCCTAAATAATTAGCCGGGTTGTGCAATGGGGCCAAAGGAAATAATTTTTTAATGTCAGCTTTAACCTCCGGGGTAATAATGGTAGTAGCCGCAAAACGTTCGCCGCCGTGTACCACCCGGTGCCCCACTACTTCTATTTCGGCCGGATTTTTAATAACGCCCCAAGCGGCATCGGTTAGTAATAAAACAACTTCCTGCAAACCGGCTTCGTGGTCGGGTAAATCGGCGGAGCGCCGGATTACTTTCTCTTCGCCGGCAGCGCTATAAATTTTGTGGGTAATCTGGGCATTGTCTAAGCCGATGCGCTCAACTAAACCGCTGCAAATGGGCTGGGGGGAGGGCATCCGGAATAATTGGTATTTTATAGAACTACTCCCGGAGTTAACAACAAATATGTGCATGTTTGTTAATGTGCTAATTTAGTTGATGTGCGGATATGCTAATTTGATAATATGCTGATTGCTGATTTAAAGAAGTGCCGCAATGTAAATCAGGATACTTTAATTGTTCTGATTTTTACGATTGATAATGCCGGATTATTTATTCTGATTTAGAATCATTATATTTTCAAATTAACACATTAGCACCTTAAAACTATTCCTGACTCTGAATAGCCGTAATTATAACAGTATTAAATATATCATCCACGGTACAACCCCGGCTTAAATCATTTACCGGTTTGTTCAGGCCTTGCAGCATGGGGCCAATGGCCAGGGCACCAGTTTCGCGTTGTACGGCTTTGTAAGTGTTGTTACCGGTATTCAGGTCCGGAAATATAAGTACGCTGGCCTGGCCGGCCACCGCTGAATTAGGCATTTTTTGCTTACCTACTATTGGGTCGACGGCAGCATCGTACTGAATGGGGCCTTCTACCATTAAATCGGGGCGTTTCTGTTTTACAATTTGCGTGGCAAGGCGCACTTTTTCCACTTCGGCGCCCTCGCCGGAAGTGCCCGAAGAATACGACAACATGGCTACCCGCGGCTCAATGCCAAAACGCCGGCTGCTTTCGGCCGAAGAAATGGCAATTTCGGCCAGTTGTTCGGCAGTAGGGTTGGGGTTAACCGCGCAATCGCCAAATACCGAAACCCTATCCGGGAGGCACATAAAAAATACCGATGACACAATAGAAACGCCGGGTTTGGTTTTAACAAACTGCAAAGCCGGCCGAATGGTGTGCATGGTAGTATGTACGGCACCCGAAACCATGCCGTCGGCGTGGCCTTTGTACACCATCATGGTCCCGAAGTACGATACATCCGTCATTAAATCATAGGCCATGTCCAACTCTACATTTTTATTTTTCCGGAGTTCGAACAAAGTCTGAACGTAATCTTCGTAATATTCAGAATTTACCGGGTCAATTATTTTTAACCGGCTCATATCCAGTTGCAGGCCCAGGCGTTTTACCGCTGCGGTAACCTGGCCCGGATCACCCAATATGGTTAAATCTACAATGTCCTGATTTATCAGCCGGGCGGCTGCCGTTAAAATTCGGTCGTCGTTACCTTCGGGCAATACAATGTGTTTGCGTTGGCTGCGGGCCCATTTTACCAATTGGTACTGAAACATGTGCGGCGTAATGCCTTCGGGCTGAAACGTAATTATTTTCTCGTCGAGGGCTTGCAAATCCATGTATTTTTCGAAAGTTGAGATAGCCAACTGTATTTTTTGTGGGTTATCGGCCGAAATACGGGATTTAATTGCTCCAATTTGGGTGGTGGTATGGAAAGTGCCCGTACTAACCGCAATAATAGGCACAACCGTTTGCAAACCTTGGATTAACCGCAAAATGGGTTCTTCGGGTTCGGCGCCGGCGGTAAGTACAATGCCGGCTACTTTGGGGTAATTCACTGATAGATTGGCTTGCAAGGCACAAATAATAATATCGCCGCGGTCGCCGGGAGTAACTATGAGTAAATTGTCTTTAATGTGGTTTAAGAAGTTGGGCACCTGCATGGCCCCGGTCACAAAATTATCGACCTGATTGTTTAATTCGTGCTCGCCAAATAATAATTTCCCGCCAATGTTTTCGTAGATTTCTTTCATGGTGGGGTTCAGCAAGTTTGGGTCTTCGGGTATTACGGCCAGTATTATATCGGGGTCCAGTTGGGCCCTTAGCAGTTCCCGCACATCATCGGCCAAATTAACTTTTACTTTATTTGCTACCACGGCCAGTACCTGTACTTCCCGGGCATCAAAATTGCGCAGCACTGTTAAAGCTTCGTTAATGAGTTGGGCAGTATTTTTGCCTTCGCCGGACACCACAATAATAACCGGCACGCCCAGATTTTTAGCAATGGTTACATTGGCATCAAACTCAAAAGCAATGCCCTGGCCCAGAAAATCGCTGCCTTCTACTACCGTAAAATCGTAATTTTCTTCAAGGGCTTTGAACTTGGTAATTACCTTATCAATAATGGTGCTTTGGTCGCCGGCTTCAATGAGTTGCATTACCTCCTGGCGGGTAAAAGCAAACGTATCTTCGTAGTGAATGGGTAAATTAAAATAAGAAAGAATGGTATCTATGTGTACATCCCGCTTCTCGTGCAGATTATTATTGATAATTGGTTTGAAATAGCCAACTTTCTGGGCTTTGGTTAAGAGCATATTTACCAAACCCAAGGCAACAACAGATTTACCACTGTAAGGTTCGGCGGTAGCAATAAAAATGGTTTTGGTCATAGTTAATCAGATTTGGGCGCGAAAGTAAACCGCACCATGCCGCCACAACATGATAAGCCTCATCTGGCGGCATGATTTAACCCTATTAAACTGCCGAAGAACGTTCTGGGTTTAATTTGGCCGGTTTTAACCCTGATCTAAATACAAGTTTAGGCGTTAATTAACCAAGAATTAATTTTGCTGTAGTTAAAATAAAAGGGGACAATGCTGTAGCGCATAATTTGCAAACCTCTAAAATTTAGCGGCTTACACATAAAACAGCTGTTTAAACAGAGATTAAATAAAAAAACCGGCCACCTTAACAGTTGTAGCCGGGTTTTTAAGGAAGCTGTTTCGTACTTTATCAATGATCTTAACGTTTGACCTGGCCGCGTGTTTTCACCATAGCCGTTAGTCTAAGGAATATTTTAGAATAATTCACGCTTGCTCAAACTAGCTTGTAATTGGTAGGAGCTTATAAAAGGAAGTTTGCAACTTCCGGACAGTTTAAAACTGGCCTTTATTAATTGGCACAAGTTATGATTCATTAAACTTACGCTATCTCTAGCATATTACCCCGCCAGCTATAGTGTTTTCACCGACAAGTAGCCCGTCCGGTAAAAGCTAACTGTTGGCATGGGCGATGTTAACACCACCCATGCCAACAGTTAGCCCATTTAGGAAAACACGAAACAAGTTCAAGAATAAATTTTAGTTTAGGTTAAATTACTTACAGGCGCGGTTATAATTTTCGACAACGGTGCCCACCTGTTTAAACTTTTTTAGATCGGGTTTGTCTTTGGCGTAATCTGTAAATGCCGGGCAATCGCCGAACAAAGAAGCAAACTCTTCTTCGTAGTTTTTCCTTTTTAGTACAAAGGGCTTGCTGCCGGTTTTAAATACTACGTAACTTGCTTCGGCTTCTTTTAATTTAATACTGGCCATGGTGGTAGAACTTTCGCTACCCGTGGGGTTATTAAATAATTTAATTTTTTGGCCGTTAAGCAGCCGTTCCATAAACACCTTTTTACCCGCTTTATGAGGGTGTTCTTTGCTTTCGTAATGCACGTAATTTTTATCAATGGTAGTCAGGTCGTAATAATCGCGGAGCAAGGCGGGGCGTTTTTGGGTAAAAGCTAAGATTTGGTCGGGCGTGTACTTGGTTTTTGTACCCTTGGGGTCGTGGTAATTAATTTGGGTAATGTAATTGGCTACGCGCGTAACGGCAACTTTACCCCTTAAAGTATCTTGCGCTGAGGTAACAATATAACCTTCAACTGGTAAAAAAATAGGTTCAGAATCGGTTACCATTTGGGCCGCCGTCGGTAATTTAAAAGCAGCAATTGCCGCCAGCATGAATGCAGTTTTTAAAATTTTCATAGTTTTTTTATTAGGTTAGTTTGGTGGTAATCAGGTCAGAAAACAACTTTAAAGTAGGTATTCAAAAACCCATTTAGAGTTGATTATTTTAAAGATGAGTTAGCAAATGATAAGCCAGAAAAGATAAAACTTTAAGTTAAAGCCAAAAATTAAGTATTAATCCGGTAAAAAATATAAATATTAAGCTAAAATCAACTCAAAACTCGACCGCTGAATTATTTAAAACAGGTACTCCGATCGGGTGAACCGGCTAAAAATAATTATTAAGCAGTTGCTGAATTTGTTTTTACCGGTGGATGTGAGCCAGCTGGTTAAGTACGCACGCGCAAATTATTCAGAAAAAAACCGCTAGAATAGCAGCTTTAGCCAACTTTTTACGTTTAAACCCCAGAATTAGGCCAAGGTTAAAATTACCCTTACCTTTGGAAAGCTTATTAACCCTGAATATTGCGTGAAAATAGCCGTTAATGCCCGCTGTTTGTTGTCTGAATCAACCAACCCGGTCAGCCGGTTTACGGAAGGTTTATTAGAATATTTGCCCCTGAAATTTCCACAACACCAATTCTATTATTTCGCGGATAAGCCTTTGCCGGCCAAATTTACTTCCCGGAGTAATGTTACAGCGGTTATTCTAAAACCCAGCGGCAGTTATCCTATTTTGTTGCATTGGTGGTTTCAGTTAAGCCTTACCAAAGCCTTGCGTAAAATAAACCCAGAAGTGTTTTTATCGCCGGATGGCTTAACCAATTTTAAAACCAAAGTGCCGCGGGTAACTTTTACTCCGCTTACAGCCCAAAATGCAATCCCTGATTTTCCAAAATCTTTTCTGCAAAAATACCGTGAACGGTTTGTGCCTAAATCGGCGCATTTCTCTGAAAAGGTGCTGGTTACATCCCGCGCAGACCACGACCGGGCAATGACGCAATTCAAAATAAAAGAAGATAAAATTTCGATAATATTTCCGGCGGTTAATGCGGTGTTTAAGCCGATTAAACCTATGCAACAAGTTTATATCCGGGAAAAGTTTACGAGTAATGAAAGCTATTTTTTAGTAACGGGCTTTACCGAACCAAGCCCCGGCCTGCATTTGCTGTTAGAAGCTTTTGATTTATTTAAGCAGCGGACCGGCAACGATTTAAAACTTGTTTTTATAACCAAACTGCACCAGGTAAAAAAGCGCCGCAAATATTTACGCAGCCAGGTACATTACCCCGCCGATTTACTCTTTCCGGGTAAAATAAATGCGCAAACGTTAGCCGACCTATACGGGGCTGCCGTAGCTACTTTTTACTTGCCGGGCGCTGCTGATTATGGTTTGCCTTTACTGGAGGCCCAAAGTTGCCACAGTCCGTTAATTACCTTAGCTACCGGAGCAGGTACTGAATTAGCAGCAGAAAGTGCCTGGCTTATTCAGGAAAATTCAGCAGAAGAAATATTTCTGGCCCTGGAAAAACTGTACCATTACCCGGAAGTTCGGCAGGAGCAAATTAAGCGAGGCAACTTAAACGGGCAGCGTTTCAGCTGGGCTCAAAATGCGCAACAGTTAATGGCGGTGCTTCAGGAAGTAATAAAAACCAATGCCAATGCCGGTACGTCTGTTTAAAACGCCTGGGTTGGTGCAAAGTTTGTTGCCCGGGTTAACTTGGCGTGGCCCCCGGCAGCACCAAGTTATTTACCTTACCTTCGACGATGGCCCCATACCCGAGGTTACCGAATTTGTTTTAAACGAGTTGCAACAATACCAGGCTAAAGCTACTTTTTTTTGTGTAGGCGATAACCTCCAAAAACATCCGGCGGTGGCTACCAAAGTTGCCGCTGCCGGGCACGTACTGGCCAACCATACGCAAAACCATCTGCGTGGCCGCACCACGCCGGCGCCGGAATATTTAGCCAATATTAACGCCTGCGATAAAGCTTTAGAACAAATTACTGGAAATCAATTTAAAAAATTATTCCGGGCACCTTACGGCAGTTTTACCCGGCAGCAGTATAAATTAATAAAACCCGATTACCAGCTCATTATGTGGGAGGTACTTACTTACGATTTTGATGCCGCCCTGGCGCCGGAAATTTGTTTAGCCAAAGCCATTAAAAACACCCGCGCGGGTTCTATTGTTGTTTTTCACGATAGCCTGAAGGCGCGTCGTAATCTGGAATTTGTTTTACCGCGTTATCTGGCGCATTTTCAGGCACTGGGTTACCGGTTTGAGGCTTTATGATAGTATCGGTTGTTTATTTTTGCCTTTTTTTTGGCATATTTTTAATGCTGCTTATTTTACAAGCCATTAACCGGCCCAAACCGCTGTCGCCCGCCACTACCCAACCTTTTGTCTCGATATTAATTGCGGTCCGTAACGAAGAACATACCATTATCCGGTGCCTCGAAGCCATTGCCCGTCAGAACTACCCGGCGCACAAAATTGAAATATTAATCGGCGACGATGGCTCTACAGATAATACCTACGCGGTTATTCAGAACTATATCCGGGACAAAGCTTTTTACCGTTGCATCCGGATTAAAGAAAAATTAGGGCAGGCGCGCGGCAAAGGCAATGTACTGGCCCATCTTACCCGTTTGGCTACTTCTGATTATTATTTTATTACCGATGCTGATATTGCCGTGCCGGCAAACTGGATCCAAAATATGCTGGCGGGCCTTAAAACTAAAAAAACCGGTATTGTTACGGGCGTTACCACCATTGCCGGAAAAAGCATTTTTGAGCAATTGCAGGCGCTGGATTGGGTAAATGCCATTGGGCTCATGCAAGTTGTTTCGGATTTAAACTGGCCAGTAAGCACGATGGGCAACAACATGCTTATTACCCGCGCCGCCTACGAATCTACGGGCGGTTACGAAAACATGCCTTTTTCGGTAACCGAGGATGTACAACTCTTTAAACGGGTCGTAAAAAATGGTTTCGGCTTTTTGAATATTTTTGATGCAGGGGTTTTAGCTTTATCTACGGCGGCTCCCAATTGGCCGGCTTTGTTGCACCAGCGCAAACGCTGGATGCAGGGACTCTGGTTTTTACCCTGGTACATGGGCGCGCTGTTAGTTATTTACGCTTCTTTCTACGCTTTTTGCCTGCCCTTTTTTGCCTACGTACCCGCCCAGGTGGTTTTAGGAATTTATTTAGCCAAATTAATTCTGCAAACCTGGTTTATTAAGCAGTGCTTGCACCGGCTACGTTTACAGTACAGCTTGTTTAGCGTTATTCTCTTTGAGTTTTATGCGTTATTTTTGTCTTTAGTTACCATTTTGTTTTTTCTGCTTCCCTTTAAATTTAAGTGGAAAGAAAGAAAATATTAAAGTTTACACCTCGTTAAATTCCATTATGTCGCGGTTAACCTATATCGATTCGCATGCCCATATTTACGCCGAACAATTTAAACCAGACCGGCAGGAAGCTATCCGGAAAGCAACTGAGGCCGGCGTAGCTGCCATTCTGATGCCCAACATCGATCATACCTCGGTAGATGTTATGCTCCAGACCGAAGTTGATAATCCGGGCGTTTGCCAACCCATGATGGGTTTGCACCCGTGTTCGGTACTAAAAGATTTTCAGCGCGAATTATACCGGGTAGAGCATTGGTTAAACAACCGTAAATTTATAGCCATCGGCGAAACCGGCATTGATTTGTACTGGGATAAAACTTTTATAGCCCAGCAGCAAGAGGCATTGCAGGTGCAGGTAGAATGGGCAAAAGCTTACAATATTCCCATTGTTTTACATACCCGCGAGGCTTTTAACGAAGTTTACGACATTATTCAAAAAAACCAGGACGGTTCTTTACAAGGCGTTTTTCATTGTTTTTCCGGCACCCCCGAAGAAGCTGAAAAAGTAATAAAGTTAGGTTTTTATTTGGGTATAGGTGGGGTGGCTACTTTTAAAAATGGCGGCTTAGATAAAGTATTGCCCCAAATAGATTTAGATTGGCTGTTGCTCGAAACGGATTGCCCATATTTGGCCCCGGTACCGCACCGGGGCAAGCGCAACGAGCCGGCTTACCTGCCTTTGATTGCGCAAAAAATCGCTGACCTAAAGAATATTCCTTTAGCAGATGTGGTGGAAAAATGCACCACCAATACACAAAAACTCTTTAATTTGCAGCATGGATATAAGGAAAATACACCTTAATACGGCTATGACGCTCGAACCGGAAGGTTCGGTGCTTTTAATATATACGGGGGGCACCATTGGGATGGTTTATGACCGCAGTGGCCGCCACCTGGTACCTTTTAATTTCGAAGAAATTTCGCAACGCATGCCCGAACTGCGGCAACTAAATATTTCTTTGTCGCTGATTAGTTTTGAAAACCCTATTGATTCGTCCAACATTACCGACGAAGACTGGATTAAGATTGCCGGCATTATACAGGCCAATTACGAAGAATACGATGGCTTTGTAATATTACACGGCACCGATACCATGGCCTACAGCGCCTCGGCCTTAAGTTATTTGCTCGAAAACCTGCAAAAACCGGTGGTGTTTACGGGAGCCCAGGTACCTATTGGTAAAATGCGCACCGATGCCCGCGAGAATTTAATTACTGCTTTGGAAGTGGCCGTTTCTACGCGCAAAGGCAAGTGCATTGTACCGGAAGTTTGTATTTTGTTCGGCGATTTACTTTTACGCGGTAACCGGTCTAAAAAAGTAGAAAGCCGGCATTTTAATGCGTTTAAAAGTACTAACTATCCGCCCTTGGCCCACGCCGGTGTAGAAATTGAGTACCACTCCATGATGTTGCTGCCTTTCCCGACGGGTACTTTTAAGGCACACCAAAAACTCGAGAAAAATATTGTCCGGTTGCGGTTGTTTCCCGGCTTGGCCGAGCGGGTAATCCGGAATTTATTAGCGACCAAAGGCTTAAAAGGAGTGGTGCTGGAAAGCTACGGATCAGGCAATGCGCCTACGGCACCCTGGTTTTTAAATGCCATTCGGGAAGCCATAGACCGCGGTACGTTTATTTTAAATGTAAGCCAGTGCGATGGGGGCCGGGTAGAACAAGGTATGTACCAAACGAGTAAATACCTCCGCGATTTGGGCGTAATTGGGGGCGTAGATATTACCAGCGAAGCCGCGGTAACGAAACTCATGTATGTATTGGGCTTGGGTTTGCCACCCGAACAAAGCCGGCGGTTGCTCGAAAGCAATTTGCGTGGCGAAATTTCTTTGCAGCCTTTATAGTCCTTTTATAGTCTTTAGGCCCTTTTAATAAAAGAATAAATTTGTTTGCTGCCGATTTAATCTATTAATTTGCACCCACAAACAGAGAGGTGTCCGAGTGGTTGAAGGAGCACGCCTGGAAAGTGTGTATACCTCAAAAGGGTATCGTGGGTTCGAATCCCATCCTCTCTGCTGATTATATTATATATAAGCAGTATAAGCCTTTAAATCAAAGATTTAAAGGCTTTTTTATTTTCCCTGCTCCGCCAAATCATGCATTTAAACCCATAATTTACCAGCGTCATTCGTGGCGTCTTTTTAGGTAAAAAAATGCGCTAGAAAATAACAATAAGTTATTGATATGTAATGTGTTAATGACGTAAATGTCTTGTTTCAAAGGAGCTGTATTCCGAAATTTATTTTAAAATGGAGGAATTATTATGGAAAAGAGCTTCGGGTTGTTTTTCTTTCTAAAACAACCTGAAAATTAAACCACCGGTCAAAAGTACGTTTACCTGCGCCTTACCGTAGATGGTGCTGCCCGAGAAATATTTGCCAAAATATTGTGGGAGCCTGCCCGCTGGAGTGCAGAAGCCAGCAGGGCTAACGGCTCGAAGGAGGATGCCAAGTCGCTCAATCAGTACCTGGAAACTTTACGCACCAAAGCGCATGAAGCTCGGAGAACCTTACTGGAAGCGGATAAGCTAATAACGGCAGAGGACTATCAAGCAGGAACTTACCGGAAAGGAAGAAAATAAAAGGATAGTGTTGGCCGTCTTTCAGCAGCATAATAAGCAAATGGAGGCGCTGGTTGACCGGAAATTTGCGCCCGGTATCTTAGAGCGTTATCGAAGCTCGCTGGCCCGTACCAGTTCGTTCTTACAATGGAAATATGGGGTAGCTAATTTGTCAATTCAGCAACTTGATTAAAATTTTATTTCCGAATATGCTTTCTGGCTGAAGAGAGTGCGCTATTGCAGCCACAATACTACCATGAAATATCTGAGTAACTTTAAAAAAAGTGATTTTGCATTATGTGCGGAATGGCTGGCTTAATCGGGAGTCTTTCCTGGGGTTTAAAATGAACAAAAGAGAGGCAAATGCGCGTATCACGGGCAATTTTGGTAAAAATGGGGATAAGACTTCTGCTGAAGTTATGATGAATTCTCCCTCTGTGTAAGGCCGCACCATTCTTTTTCCCTCTTTTCTGAGCCTACATAGGGGATTCAACCACTGGTTCCTGCCTTGCTTTATTTTGGTTTTTGGGCTTCCTGCTTTTCCGAAGGCTCGGTTATTTGCCTTTTTGCTTTTAACAGGTTATGATTCAGTCGCTGCAAGTTGCTATCATAAATATTGATGGTTTTAAACCGTAGATTGGCCTCAATATAATGCTTTTGTTCTTTGTCTTCCTGGATTAAGGTGACGGCTTGGCCGTTACCTTTCCGCAAAGATTCCATTAAGCGGCTTTTTCCCGGCTCTTCCTTTAATTCTTTGATGGGATGTTTGGCCAGTGCTGCCTCCAAATCAAAGCCATAGTTCTGGTGAAACTGTTTTTATTTTAAAGTTGCCGTTCGGAACTTGCTAAACAGATAAAAACCTTACGGCTAAACAGAAGTTCTATTTCAAAGTTACTCCCAATGTAATTGAATTAGAAATTAAACCATTGTTGCGGCTATAGTGGCCGTACCGGATTTCTACGGTATTCAGTTTGTTTATACCTAGTAAGCCTGAGGCAGAATTTAGTCGCAGGTTGAGTCCGGCCAAATGGCTGTTGAATTGAGACAGGTCGTAATCGCTGGTATAAAATGCCTGTTGTGGCCCGTGTTCTTGGTACCCGGCAAAATAATCGGCCGCTGTTTGAGTATAAAACCGGTAAAAGGGGCTCAGCGATAAAAAGGGCGTTAATTTATAAGGAACTTCTAATTCGGCCGTATGGGCGGTAATGCCCCAGTCATCGGTATAAAAGCGGTAGAAGGAACGGAGAACCACGCGGTCGGTAGCAAAATAGTTAAACCGTATACCGGCCGGAATTTTTAAGCGTTGCGCTGGCAAATGCTCTACGTGCACCGACTTATCCTGGAAATATACCCGCTGGTAAGGCGTTGCCAGTTGCCCCGATTGGTAAGCCAGGTCCAAAAGCAGGGAAAGTTGCATCCGTTTGTTAATAACCTGCGTTAGCACAAAAGAGGCATTGTAGGAGTTGCGGGGTTTGGAGCCGGAAGCTTCCGGGTTAGGAATGAGGCCGGCATCGGTTGGCAAGGTGCGCAATTCAATGGGGTAAATAATTTTCCATGTATCTAAATACGCGCCCAGCGTTAAGCCAAATTCCCGATTATGATCCTTGGAAAACCGGCTAAAATTTAAACTGGCGCCTTTGGAGAAGTAGTCGTACTCCCTGGACATAGATAAACTTGCTCCCACAGCATAACGCTTTTCCTCATCCAGGCGGGTCCAGGTAACACCCGGATAAAAACGGTTATCAGAGGCCGAGGCGGAGGAAATAGTAGTGGGGTCTATCCGATCGGAGGAAGCCGAAGTGTAATGGTCGATGCCGGCTTCCAGCCGCAGCGTGTGTAAACGGTTCCGATAATCGGTTCGGGTAAGGGAAATATCAAAAACCGAAGAAAGGTCCGTTAACTTTTCGGTACCGATACCACCCGTAACAGCCGAGTTGTCGCCATCCTGGCTGTAATAACTAGAAACAAAGTTTACTTCCTCTACCTTCAGTTTCCGGCTTTTAAAAGAATCAGAATCGGGTGGAGCCGTTTGGGCAAAGGAACTAAGGATGGAGAGAAAGAAAAAAGAGGCGCTCAGGCAAATTTTTTGCATGGTCTTAATACATTAATTAGTTGCAGCCGCAGCCTCCGCCGGTCTTGCCGCCGTTCGCCCCCGAAGCACCCTCGCGGTACAGCATGTAGTTCATTTCGGTTTTCTCTACCTTTCGGGCCGACAGGCCCATCTCGGCATCGTTCAGGTACATTTTGTTATACTCCTTTACCGATTGACAGGAAAACAGGCTACCGGCGGCCAAAGGAAGGAGCAATAAGAGCAAGCGTTTAAGAGAAATCATGGGGTAAGTCTTACGTTGTCGGAATAAAATATTCGGTTGTGGTCATCTACTAAAATACAGGCAATATTCTTCATCTGGTTAATAAGGGCCAGGCCTACTTTAACTCCCATCACCATCATGGGCGTAGCCATAGCGTCGGCCAGTTCGGCATTGGGGCAAAGAATGGTTACACTTTTAATGCCGGTTACGGGTAAACCAGTTCTGGGATTGATGGTATGGCTGTAACTTTTTCCGTCAATCATAACATATTTTTCGTAGTTGCCGGACGTGGCCACTGCCATATCAGTAATGTTAAACTGGGAGAAAGGCTGGTGGGCTGCATTCGGATCGGCGATGCCAATGGTCCAGGGCTGGCCGTTGGGCTGAGTGCCCCAGGCCGTTAAGTCGCCGGCGGCGTTTACAATACCGCTTTTTATGCCCATCTGCTGCAATACCAACTTAGCCCGCTCGGCGGCATAACCTTTGCCAATGCCGCCAAAACCAATGCGCATGCCGGGGTATTTCAGCAAAACACTTTTTTCTTTGGGGTTCAGCACCACGTTTTTGTAATTCACCAGCCGCACCGAAGCGCGTGCTACTTCGGCCGATGGTAATTTTTTCAGGCTGGTGTCAAAGTTCCAGAGGCTCTTGTCTACGCCCCCGTAGGTGATGTCGAAAGCACCCTGGGTAAGCTCCGAAATACGCAAAGACCGGGCAATCAGCTCATATACTTCGGGTGAGGGCGTAAAAGGAGAGATGCCCGCCAAGGCATTTATCTTATTTGTTTCGCTGGTATCGGCAAAAGTGGTGAGTAGTTTTTCTATCCGCTGGATTTCGGCTACGGCCATGTCGAGGCTTACATTTGCCTCTTCTTCGTCTTTGGCCAAAACGGTAAGTTCAAAACGGTTGCCCATTAGCTTTTGTACCCGGCGGTATAAGCCGGATGCCGTTTGGTAAAGGACTGCTCCGGTTTTCACTTACTGGCAGTTTGCAATAATGATATAAAATTCGAAGCAGTTTTAGCTGGAATGCCTTCCCACTTCATTATAACTTTCCCATCAGCATTCAGGAGCAAGGTAAGCGGAAAAGCGCCGGCTTTGTTGTATTCTTCGGCTAATTTTTCGTTCAGCGCTTTTTGCTTCGGGTCTAATTGGTTTTTTTTCAGCCGCGGAAAATCAGCGTTCACCAATACCAGGTGCTGGTCGGCATAGGTCTGGAATGCCTGGTTTTCAAATATCTCTTTTTCCAGTTTAATGCAAGGTCCGCACCAATCCGAACCCGAAAAATTAAGCAGAATCTGCTTATGGTCTTTTTTTGCTTCGACCTCTGCTTGATTTAAATCAGTACGCCAAGCAATAGGTACTCCCGAGAATAAGAAGCTGATAAAAAGGATAATTAAGTGCATAATAAATATAATTTAATTATATAACGTCTAGGTATTTAATGAAAACTAGAATAATGTAAGATACTTATAAAAAAACGTTTTGTATGGAAAGTTATTATTGATTTATCTTTATTTGAATCTGCTTCCTAGTCAAGTTTGCCCAAGATATGATTTCTTCTTTTTGAGTCCGAGTCAGAACCGCATCCCGATGAATGAGGGTATACGACGAAAGCGGCATACTACCCTCTTCCTGGGATTCGATTACTTCTTCCAGTTTATGGTTTTGCTTCTTAGGAGGATAGGTTAAAAATTCATCAAAATTTAATTCCTCTTTACCTTCGTTTATATGATTCGCCAAAAACCAGGCTACCGGTTGTACTTCGGCGTACCATGGATATCGGGTGTTATTACTGTGACAGTCATAACAAGCTTTTTGAAAAGTCAATTCCACATTTTCCGGAATAACATACCATTTTTTTATGGCCTGGGGCTGAACTTGAATTGAGATATTTTTCTCTGGTTGAAAGAATTGAATAATTACGAATACGAGTAATAATCCAAGAATTATTTTCTTTAACATGTATGGTTTTTTTATGATTTTGACTTAGATTTTTTTAGTTAAAGCTTTTAAAAATCGGTTCATTGGCATATTTTTATTACAAACAATAAAGTAAATATTTTTAGCATTATTGATTATCATCCGGCCAGCGAAACACCAACAATCTTCCCGATAATATAGGTTATAGCTGCGGCTCCTAAACCAAAAAAGATCTGCCGGAAACCGGAGTGCCAGATGCTTTTTCCGGTAAATAAAGTTATAGCCGCACCAATAATAAATAGCCCTACGGTACTGAATAGCACGCTCTGAATAACGGCCGGCAAGCCGGTGGTATAGAAAAAAGGAATAACCGGAATGATAGCGCCAATGGCAAACAGCAGAAAAGAAGTAATGGCAGCTTCCCAGGCAGAGCTTTGCAAATCGGCAGCGTTGATGCCTAATTCTTCTTTAACTAATATTTCGTGGGCGTGGCTGGTGTTGGTTATGGATTCTTTAGCCATCCGGAATGCCTGTTCTTCGGGTATGCCTTTGGCTATATAAATAAGGGCCAGTTCCTGCATTTCTCCTTCCGGATTACTTTCTATCTCCAGCATTTCCAACTCCATCTGCCGCTCATATAATTCCTGGGAACTCTTTACCGAAATCCATTCTCCCAATGCCATGGATAGGGCGCCCGCCAGCAAACCAGCCAGGCCCGCCAGTAATACCCCGCTGCCGCCACTGGTGGCGCCGGCTACGCCCATCACCAGGCTCATGTTAGAAACCAGCCCGTCGTTGGCACCCAGCACAGCGGCCCGCAGTGCATTGCCCCCAATAGTTTTATGTTTACCTTCGAGGCGGGCAATATTTTCGCCGGTAACCTTACTTTGGTTATTTAACAGGGTTTGCAGGATTTTAACATGGTTGGCTTCATCGCCTGATACCGGCAAGTGGTTCTTCTCCTTTTGCGCCAGCTGCGCTGCCATTATACTTTTTTCCGTATCCATCAGAACCCCGATAACATAGCCGTACCCGAATAGCCTGCCAATCTGGTTAAGTAATTTCGCCCGCCAGGAGGGAGGTGGTAATATAATATGGGTGCCTTCTTGCTCTAACTTCTTAACCATTTTAGATGCATGCTCATGTTCTATGCCGGATAAGGTTCGGAAAAGGTCTGCAATGGCAGGGACTTCTTCTGCCGCCGCCAGCCGCCCGTACAAGTAAGCCGCATCTACCTCGGTCTGCAGGCTGTCCGTATATTTTTTATCTTCTCTGGGTTTCATAATTACCTATTAACAGTCCTGTAAAATAAGGGACTTTGTTTAAATCAGGCAGTATTTAAGTTGTAATAACGTTCTCGGCTTCTATTCTTCTTCGGCTTTGTTTTTTTATTTCATGAAAGGCGTAAGCGCCTTTAATTACAAATGTCTGGTTTTCCGGGTGCGGCAGCACGGTACCCGGCTGCAAGGCGGTATAGCCGTGTTCGGAGTTGCCGGTCTGGGCTTCCACCGTTTAAAATATGCCGCTATCCTGAGTGGCAAATATATATTGCTTGCCGCCAAACTGCACAATGGCCGCTTCGGGTAAAGCATAAGTCCCATGGCGCTGCACTTCAATCTCGGTGTTCATAAACATGCCAGGTATTAGGGCGGCATCTGCTTTTTCTAAATGGCAGTGTACTTCCACGGCCCGGTCCTCGGCAACATCTTTGCCAATGTAAACAATTTCGGCCGGGTACTTTTTTCTCTGGCTGGTTAGCCCGGTAAGCCAATATTTTTTGCCCGATTGATTTGTGCGATGCGGGCTTTTACCTCTTTTATTACCTGGTTGTTGTTGGCTCCTTTCAACATCATTACCACCACCCCGGCTAATTCACCCTGGTCGTTGTAGGTCATGGCGCCAAAGCGGGTGGCGTGGCCAAAATCCACCTCCGCCACATCGCGCAGGTAGAGTGGCGTATTATTGGCCGTTTTTTTCAGGGCGATACCCCGGACGGATATCGTCGAGGCTGCCCAGCAGGCCTTCGCTGCGGATAAATAATACGGTGGGGCCTTTATCAATGTAGGAACCGCCGGTATTCTGGTTATTATTTTACAGAGCCGTGAATACATCCGCAATGGTTAAACCATAAGATTTTAGACGGGCCGGATCTACAGCAATCTGGTACTGTTTCAGGTAACCGCCGAAACTACTTAAATCGGCTACGCCCGGTACCCCCAGTAATTGCCGCCGCACAATCCAATACTGGATGGTGCGCAATTCCATGGCATTGTATTGTTTCTCGTAGCCTGCTCTGGGCCGCACCATATAAGGGTAAATCTCGCCTAAGCCGGTGGTTACGGGTCCCAGTTCGGGGGGCTACCCCCGCCGGAATTTGCGATTGCACGGTTTGCAGGCGTTCCGCTACCTGTTGCCGGGTCCAGGGTATGCCCAAGGAAAAACAGAGAAAGAAACATCAGCAGCTTTTAGGCGGTTGCCAGATTGTGGAAAGAAATTGGAAGGTCCGGAAGCCCGTTTAGGGCCTGGAAATAATCCGGAATAATAGCCTGAGGGGTAAAGTTTAAGACCGGGAAGAATGCCAGCATAAAAAAACCGGTCGTAGGTGAAACTACAAAACCAGTACCTTTTAAAGGTAACTGCTGATTGCGGGTATAATCAGCATCTTTGTCATTGCCGTTAAGATAATACCGGACCAGGAGTTGAAAGAAATTAATTTCCTTATCCAGTATTTAGTGCTCCCGGTAGTGCTCCACCAGTACCGGCGCCTGTTGCAACTGCCGAAAAGCGGTGCCGGTGCAGGTATATACCAAAAGGAGCAATATGGCAATCAGCGGTCTCACCATTATTAAGTTCATGCCGCAATGATTGCTGCGAAGCAGTTAAATGTTTGTTCAGGGCAGCGTCAAAATATTTTAAATCGGCAGGTTGTACTTTATAACCCGATGTATATTTTATTTTGTTTTTCTTTTCTGGTGGCAATAAATCATTTACCATTAACTCCAATATCAGTTCCGGTTTATGCCCAACTATTCTGGCTAGTTCTTGGTTTAGCCTCTTATTATTACCAGAACCACACAACGAAATAAATGAATAATGCTGGAGGTGCTGCTTAGCTAGCCGGAGAAAGGCTTTAAGGGGGGTGGCTATCCGGCCAGCCCAGACAGGGGATATCAGGAATACCTGGTTATATAGCTCCCAGTCGATAGCCGGCGCTACAATCCTGGGCGTTCTTCTGAAAAGTACATCCAGTAGCATGCCAAAGCCAGTCCGGGGGCTAGGTTCTATTATTTCTCGGAGGTCGGCATCTAGCCTTTTTTGTAGGTGCTGGGCCAGCAACCGGTTATTCCCGGAAAAAGAATAATAAACGATTAAGGTTTTCATGTTTGTTAAGCTTAATTAAGTACTTGATATCAAGCATGGGCTAGTAGTACTAGTGCTATTCCAATTAAACTTTTAGAATTATTTTGTAAGCAGGATGGTAAAAAACGGGCATTTTTTAATTCTTAATTTGTAATTTTTAATTTGGCGAAGCACTAGATTCAAGCGGTAATTTCTTCCAAGAGCTTCTTTCGCTTTATTATTTCTGAAAATTTCCTGATGAATTGGCTAGCAAGAGAGAAGGTTATTTATTATTTAACCTTTGCTCCGGAGATAAGTGATTTTTTACAGCTTTGCGGGTAGAAATAAAAAGTTGATATCTTTCTTCCACCCGGCTTATGGTAATGATTTCGGCGTAGAGCCAGAAACTGGTTAGTAGCAATAAAGCAAATTTGATTAGTTCGGTAAAGGCATATATGGCCGGCAGATAAGATAAAGGCGGGTATTCCCACTCCAAGGAACTAAGAAGCAAAGGAGCCAGCAAGATACCTTTGAGGAGAAGCAGTATCCCCAGGAATAATGCCATCAGCCAAACCTTCCGAGAAGGATTAAACAAGAAAAGAAACAGGGCTAATGCTCCGAGTAAAAATAATTCAAACTGAGCAGAAAAGCCCACCAAAGTACTACCGGTTGAGACATCAAAAAGGAATGGTATTTTTGGTAAAATTTCACCTGCTACCAGGGCTGCCCAGCACCAAAGAATAGCAGCCACTACTAACCAAATAATTTTACGCTTTTTCATGATGATTCTATATTTAGAAGGTTCAAATGAATTGTGTTTCTTCGGGAAGAGTAGGTATAAACCTGGTTACTCAAAATGAGCTGTTTTTTAATTAAAGACTTTTCTAAACATTTTAAAAATTCGTGGTTTCAGGTATATTTAGAAGGTCTTAGTGGCGCTGTAGTATCGTTGAAGCCAGAGCAGTTTTGATTCTAATGGTAGGGATTGCTTTAGAGGAAGATTGTATCAACTTAAGCTACTAACCAAAAAAAGTTTCTGCCAACCGATTTTCTGCTTTAACTTCCTCATGGTAGTCAAAATAACTTAACGATAACAATATTTCCAGAACCGCTGCAGTTACTTGATTTAGCAATTCTTGTTTTTCAAGTTTTATAGCCTCCTCCTTACTATTTGCCGGAGCAGAAACTGGCAAACTACCATTTTTTGTCGTAGTTGTTTTTGCTGTTCCTGGTTGAAGCATAACTATTTTATTCTGGTTTAAACCATATATTTCTATTAATTCATTAGCAATAATGTTGTTTTCAGCAATAACTACATCAGATTTTTCAAGCCCATATTTTTCTATTTCATTTAACCACCCACCGTTTTTAAAGCTGGTACGCATAGAGGTTAAGTCGGAGACCTGTACCACTAATTTTTTACCGGTCCGCAACTTAAGCTCCGTACCTGCCAGGTAAGTAGGTAAATCATGAGCATATATTAAATTAAAGTTATTAGGAGAAGCAAAACGGCTGGTATACCGGGCATACTGTATAATTTGGGATGGCATGCTTAATTGATGAAACTCCTCCGGCTGAAACAAATTTGGTTTTATAAGCAGTTGGTGGCTATCTGGGCTGTTTGCCTCCCAAACCGAACCAGTAGAAACATCTTCTCCGGAAAATTTTGGCCTTTTTTGGGCATTCTCCTGACCTGTATAAACGGGGGGGCCATACCAAGGAATAACCGCCGGGGCATGATGCTGATTGGTAAATGGAAAAATTTCACTTTTGGGATTACTAACCGGCATAGCCTCCAGACTAATATTATTTAAACCGGTTATTTTTAAATTTTTTGTTGTTGAAGGTATATCGGATAAAGGTATAATTAAAGATACTTTTACCCATTTATCCAATGCTTCTGCTGTATTAATACTGGTTATTCCTGTACTTTCCTGATTTGAAAAAGGCTTATTCCAGCCTAAGAGCATAATTCTCATTGTTGCCTCATTTTTATTTTGTTTAATTTTAAAATGCTGAATGCAATTTTTTTAAGTGTTATGCGAGCAAAAAATCCGGTAAAAATTTGGGCTGATTTTTATATTTTTTTTGTGATTACTTCTTTACGGGTGCTGCCGGGGGGCATTGCCTTTTCTGGAGAAATCGTGGATTGCCGGAGGCCCTGTGGTGTCGTAGTCTTATAATAATTGGTATTGCTTCGACAACCTATTGTATGATTTGGCCTAAATTTTCATATCAAACTTAAACATCCCTAACCAGTAATTAAATGAATATTATCAGCTATAAAACTGATTTACATCATGTTAAATTGATAACCAACTTTATTAGAGGTTGGTTATTAATTTTGAGATAGGATAGGGGGGATTTGACACCAGCTATTAAAGTTCAATCCTTAATCTTGATTTATTCTGTTATACCTATTTAACCATTTTTAAATAACGGGTAAAGATTAAGGCATCAATTTTCTAGGGTAATTACTTTAAAGCATAAACCTTCCGGAAGTTAATAGCTTTATTAGCTATTAACTTCCGGAAGGTACGCGTGATTTGAGTAAACCAAATTGCTATGTAGATTGATTTAAAAATATTTAATCCACAGTAAATAAAGGCATATAAGAAAGGATGTTTTATGTTATAACTTATAATGCCGATAAATTTTAGTTAAATGAAAACTAATAAATAATAAGGCAATCTTTAACAGCATTAATGAAAAAGCCCTGACGTTTTGGTCAGGGCTGATAAGATTACTATTTTAATAAGCTGGATAGTTATGGTTTATCGTTGAATTAACAATCGTTGGGAGGAGATACCTTGTTCGGTTTGAAGCTTAAGCAGGTAAACGCCTTTGGCATAACCAGCTATGTTTACCTGCAGCGCAATTTCTTTATTTAACTGGGCCTGCCCGACAGCCAATGTTTTTACTTTAGCCCCTCTAATATCATAGAGTTCTAAGGTGTATTTACCAGCAGCTTTTAAACTAAAGTTTACGGTTGCTTTATCTGTGGCCGGGTTGGGGTAAACCGTTAATTTGTTAAGTGTTGGTGCCAAAGCATCCTCTATGGCATTGGGTGTACGGACCAGCAGAACAGGTGGCCTGCCTACTTCAATTTTGATTTTAAGCATTGCCTGTGCTCCCGCAGCGTCAGTCACCATTATGGTGTAAATTCCTTCTTGGGCAAAAGGCAAATCTTCGGTTTTGGGTCCATAAGCAAAAGGTAAGCTTCCAAAATAGTCACCAGTAACCCAAACAAAGCTATATGGGGCAGCGCCACCCACTACGGTTAAGTCTATTGAACCATCGCGTGCCCCGGGAGCAGATACATTCTGATGAGTAGCGGAAAGTGAAAGCGGTGTATTGGGGGAAGATATTATAACAGTAGTAGTTGCTTGGCGGCCAAAAGCATCGGTTACTACTACGCTATAAATGCCGGCAGGTATTCCCGTTAAATCTTCGGTAGTAGCCCCGTTGCTCCAGCGGAAAGTAGCCGGCGTCACTCCCCCAACCACCGTTAAATCTATGGCACCATCGCTGTAACCTTCCCGGGTAACGTTTTGGTGCGAGGTAACTACGCGTAAGAAATCATTTTTTACCCCTACGTATATATTAGAAGTGGCGGTACAATCCCAAGCATCAGTTACGGTTACACTGTAACTGCCCGGAGAAGCAACTGGTAAGTCTTGGGTAGTAGTTCCGGAATTCCATTTATAGGTATAGGGCGGGGTCCCGCCAATTACGGTTAAATCAATGGCACCGGCACCGTTAAAAGCTCCCCACATGCCGTACCAGGGTTCGGCCTGAGTTATTTTAGTAGTAAGTGCCATATCGCAAGCTCCACCTGCGGGAATTAAATTTAATACTGGCTCGGGCCATGCCCTGGGATTAAATTCTTGCAACCCCAATCCCAATTGACCATTAAAATTATTTCCCCAAGTAAAGACGGTGCCATTGGCAGAAAGAGCCATAGAATGTTCAAACCCGGCCGAAATAGCCGTAATGTTGTTAAAATAAGAATCATTTATTGCCACTGGTTCGGCAATTCCTTCCGGTGAAGCAAAATATAAATTACCATTTCCTAATTGTCCGTATTTTCCCCATCCCCAACTATAAACGGTACCATCTGATTTTAAAGCTAAGGAATGAAAGCCACCAGCCGCAATAGCTTTTATATCCGAAAGCTTATTAACCTGCACCGGCTCGGCCAAACCATATGGGGGTGATGTATTGTAAAATATGCCATTGCCCAAATTGCCAAATCCCCCAAAACCCCAGGTATATACCGTACCATCTGATTTAAGAGCCATTGAATAATTGAACCCCGCGGCAATTGCGGTTATACCAGAAAGGTTTTTTACTTGAACTGGCTCCAGACTATTATTATAATTTCCGTTTCCTAACTGACCAAAGCTGCCATTTCCCCAGGCATAAACGGTTCCGTCACTTTTAAGAGCCAGAGAATGGCGGCCACCAGCCGCGATAGCCGTAATACCCGAAAGACCGGTAACCGGCACCGGCACAAGGCTATTATTAGGAATATCATTCCCTATCTGACTTTCTTCATTAAATCCCCAAGCATAAACGGTACCGTCAGACTTAAGAGCAAGCGAATGTGAGTAGTCTCCGGCAGCAATGGCTATTATATTGGATAAGCTATTTACTTGTACCGGTACTCTACTGGTGTTGGTTGTACCGTTCCCTAACCGCCCGCCCCAGGCATATACTTTACCATCCGCATCTAAGGCAAGGGTTTGGCTATGTCCAGAAGAAACACTCACAATAATTTTGTGAGCTAAAGCGCCATACCCGGAAATATAGACAGGAACCCGCCTGATGGCTGGGGTGCCATCACCAACAAAGCCTCCTGCTCCCCAACCATAAAGGTCACCGGCAGCTGTAATGGCAAAAGAATTTAAACTGGTACTACTGCCATTACTCAATAATTGCGAATACATCGTTAAGGGTGATATCAGGCAAAGAATAGTTAAAACTGCTAGGAGCCTTGTGGCAGATAAGTACTTTTTGGAAAGGCGAAAAGTACTATTTAATAATATGGAAGGAAGTAGTAAAGGTGCTGTTTCCATAATTTTAGTTTTTTTAATTTTTAGAATACTGAGAGGATATAAATCCCTCTGCCTGGGATGGTAGAGTAAGGGAATGACAAGAAAATTGACCAGCTTAGCTCCAAGTAACAAGCTTACCTCCTGGGTTTAGCGCCCAATCAACAGTCGCTGAGAAGAAACGCCTTTGTCCGTTAGGAGCTTCAGCAGGTAAATCCCTTCCGCATAATCCGCCGCGTTCACTTCTACCATTACCGCTTTATTGGCCTGAGCCTGCCCGGCCGCCAGGGTTTTTACTTTAGCCCCCCGGATGTCGTACAAATCCAAAGTGTACTGGCCAGCCTTTGCCAAACTAAAGTTTACCGTTGCCCGGTTAGAGGCTGGGTTGGGATAAGCTGCAAAGCCGGTTGAAGGGGCGAGTAAATCAGCAGCCTCGGGTTGACGGGCCATTATACTCGGGTTAGGGCCAACTTCTATCAGTACCATCGCCGCGGACATGACGCCATTGGCATCGGTTATCCTTACCTCATACCAACCCGGGCCAACATTATGCAAACCTTCCGTTTCCGCCCCGGTATTCCAACGGTAGGTGAATGGCCGGAGCCCGCCATATACGGATATAGCCACCGAACCATCCTCTTTCCCGGCTGCCGATACATTTTGGGGCGTAAGCATGATGACCGGGCTGCGGCCCACTTCTACCAGTACACTGGCGGTAGCGGTAGCACCATTCGCATCGGTTACTGTTACCTCATACCTGCCCGGGGCTGCATAATGTAAATCCTCGGTAGTAGCCCCGGTATTCCAGCGGTACGTATAGGGGGCTACCCCATCGTAGACGGTTAAATCCACGGCGCCATCCTTTTTCCCATCCGCCGATACATTCTGATGGTCAATAAACAAGGAGAACGGGTAAGAACCATCCGAAACATACACGCTTGTAGTAGCTTGCTGGCCGACAGCATCCCTAACCGTAACCCGATGGACCCCAGGGTTCAATCCGGTTAAATCTTCGGTAGTTTGCCCCCTTACCCACGCGTAGGTATAAGGCGGAACGCCGCCCACCACTGTCACGTCAATGGACCCATTACTGCCACCCCACGTACCGCTACGAGAAACATCTTTGTGGGAGGAAAGCACGCGCAGGAAATCGTTCTTGACGCCAACGTAAACCGTGGTGCTGGCCCTGCAGCCACTGCTGCCATCGGTAACCGTTACCGTGTAATTACCCGGAGAAACCAAGCCTAAATCCTGGGTAGTAGCGCCATTATTCCATTGGTAGGTATAAGAGCCGTTGCCGCCGGTTACGGTTAAATCAATGGAACCGGCACCGTTTACAGGTCCCCACATGCCGTACCAAGGCTCGGCCTGGGTAACCTTGGTGGTTAAAGCTAAAGGACAAATGAGAATAGGTACTGGCCTTATTGCAGCAGCGCTGACGGTGGCGGTTAAATAATTAGAACAATTATCTGAACTGCCGTATTCTACTATATACAGATTAACTGCGTTACCAGTAGCCGCATTTTCCTCCTTATGTAAATCCTGCCACTGTCCAGCCAGATTCATGGTCAGATATTCCTCTTCACCGGCATTATTGGGTTCTCCGGGCGCCCAATTACTGTAGCTTAAGGGCCGGTCGGCTTCCGGGCCAGTAACCCAGCGCCAGGTTCCTTCTTCCGCCGCATCGCTAGCTCCTAACCAGGCGCTGGGCCCTAAAGCAGAAGTTTCTAATTTTTGGCGGATAATTTCATTCTCTTCAGCGGAGGTAATAGTAGCCAGGTAGCCTTTCTGGCCATTATAAGAACGGGCTCCTACCTGTGCCATGGCATCCTGCCAGGAAAGCTGAGCATTTACCTGAATAACTTCATAGAAGTGCTCCTCTCCGTTAATGAGGAAGGGTGCCCCCAGGCGGGTTTCCGGTTCTTTTTTTAAAGTATACGTAAAAGATACCGGCCCAATATATCCTTGAATAAGAGATATACCGAACATTTTATCGGTCTCAGAATAACCAACTATCCCTATCCGGATATCGCCATAATACAGGAATCTACTGGGAAAGTCTGCCAGTTCTAGTTTTTCGGTATCGTTGGCCTGCAACTTAGCCAATGTAAAACTTAAACCTGTATTCCAACTAACTGGTCCTACAAAGTCGTCTTTCGCAATTTGGTTACAGAAGCCTTGCGCTAATGTGGTATGTGCATATAAGTTTAGCAACAGAAATGAGAGAAAATAAGGTATAGCTTTCTTCATGATTTTTTTAGTTTATGGTTCAGACATACAATTACAGGTAAGCATGTGTGTAATACTTTAAATTAAAATATTATGGGCTTTATTGTAAGTTTTTACAGCAGTATATGGTTTAAGTAAAGTTATAATTAATATTAAAATATTACAATAAATTAAGCCCTTTTAATAAATCTCCCACCAAGTAAGCCAGGGCAGCAGCGGCCCCTCCGAGTAAAAGTGTTTCCAGGCCCGAAGAATACCAGGGCTTATTCACAAACTTGCTTTTAATGGCGCCCACGGCCAGGAATGCCAAACCAGTACTGATACTGCTCCAGAAGAAGGGGTTAGCTAATTGGTGCTGGGAAAGGTAATTCCACAAAAACGGAAATACGGGAATAAAACCAACTACCAGAAAGGCAATAAAGGTAGCCAGAGCAGCTTTCCAGGCAACGGTTTCGGTGGGGGTCAGGCCAAATTCTTCCTGTAGCATGGTGTTGGTCCACTGGGTTTTATCGGCCGTGATAATGGCAACGGCCTGGTCCAGGTTCTCCCCGGCAAAGCCTTTTTGCGCATAGATTTGCCTGATTTCTGCTCTTTCCGCTTCCGGGTTTTGTTGAATTTGGGTTAATTCCTCGGTTCGTGTCTTTTGAAGAAATTGGTTTTGGGTTTTAGCTCCCAGGTAATTGCTCACGGCCATACTGAACCCATCGGCCAGCAAATTGGCCATGCCTAGTATAATTACAATCCGGGGCGACAAATCGGCTCCAGCTACCCCCGACACCACGGCAAAAGTAGTTACCGCTCCGTCTACCGCCCCATACACAAAATCTTTCAGGTAGTTATTTTTATTCCGGTTATTCAGGGGCGTACTTACCTTATTCAGCTTCGCTGTTATATCCCGAATCGAACTTCCGGCAAAAGGAGAGGACGGTTTTTGGGTGTTCATCATGGGTGCACATTAGTAATCGCAAAATCAGTTTACCTTTAAATAATAAACTACCTGGCTCTTGGGTTGGGTTAATTTTTGCAGGTAAATGCCCGTAATAAAGCCAACCGAAAGGCCAGCCAAAATCCCGCCCAAAACGCCTGAAATAATGATTAAGGTTAGCGAGGTGTTTTCGTCAGGCCACGAGGCAGCTAGGTAAATCCAGCCTAGTCCCAAACCCCAACCCAAAGCATTGGCTAGAATCCATTTACCCGCCGCCGGTACATATTTTCTTAAAGAAAACCATTGGAACAAACCAAACAAGGCACCCACCAACAAGCCCATCCCCACCGTAAGGGAAGATAAAACCAAAGGATTTTCCAGCGCCGCAGCAGGAGCCTGAGGAGAATTATTAGCAGTAGCCTCCAGGAAGAAAAGGGAAGGTAACATCCCTAAAAACCAGCCCAGCATTGCCACAGCCACGGTCCAGCCCACCCACTCACTAACTGGTAACCGGGGAATTCGCTCTTGCAGAACCCGCCATTGCAGATAACCCAATAAACTGCCTTCCACAGCTCCGGCGACCAGCATGCAACCCAAAACAATTAGCTTTTGCGGCAGCGTAACAGGTTCGCCGAGCGTATGATTTACGGCGAACGCAATAACGCCGGCAGCACCAATACCCAGCAATTCGCCCAAAGCACAGTGCATCATCCATTTGCGGGCGTATCTACCGGGCGATTTCATAAGAATTAGTTTTGGCTAAGGTGGGCTGTAACGTTCCGGATTGGTTTATAGCCTGGTTAAAAGTTACATCGGTTACTTCCAGTTTAAACCAGGTAAAATCACCGGTTTTAAGTTTCCAGGTTACCTCAGATTTAGTGGGCACCCGGATGCCACTGAATTCCCGGTAACTATTCGGGCCAACGGTTACCAACCAGTTTTCTAGGGTAGGGCCTTCTTGCCGTTCGTAATAGCGTTTGGCTTCAAAACTAATAACATCGCCGGCGGGGTTAAATCTGAAAATGCCTGCTGCCGTAACGCCACCATAGCTCATAGTAGCTCTAGCGGCAGTTTCGCTTAATTGCTCCCAGTGAATGTAGTTCCGGAGGGCTGCCGTCGGAAACCAAACCATCTCGCCCAAATAGCGCAACAGCGTGCCCTGGTCGGTTTCTTTTCCTTTGGCATCAGCTACCGGGTAAAGCGAAAGTAGTTTAATCAGCATATGCCCGCGGCCATTTTCGTATTTATCTCTCCCGGCCAGGTGCAGCATGGGAGCTGCTTTTACATCGGCTACCCAAATAAAGCCGGGTTTAGCAATGGTAAAATATTCATCGGCTGTTACGGGCATCCATTTGCCTTCGGGGGTAGTCCGCATTTCGCCGCGTTGCAGCAGGTGTACCGATTGAATATTTTCCTTGCCTATAACTCGGGAGCGATTCAGCCACTTTTGCACCACCGGGGGCAAATCCGATAGCATTTCCTGGGTAATTACTTTTCTTTCCGGACTGACCTGGTTATTAAACTTTTTAAGTTCTTGGGTAATGGTGGTGTTAAAGTTCCAGGAACCGTATGCTAGTATTATTCCCATACCAATAATCAGATTGGCTAAGGTTCCAAATTTTGCTTCGGGCCAGTACAGAATAATTAAAGCTTGCGAAAGCACCAGCCCAGCCGCAGCTAACATCCACCACCAATCTTTTTTAAGCCAGAACAGAAGAGCGGATGCCAAAAACAAACCACCTGCTATCAGCCAAGCTAAACCCATAAGCCGGATGGCCTCAGTGGGCAGCGGAAATATAGTTTTGCCCGTAAGTTGCGGCATAGAAGCCAACCGGAAAGCACTTACAAAACCCAGCAGGTGGATTAGTGCGTGCAAAATCATTATAAGTAGAAAGGCAAATCGGAACATGACGGATCGGATTAGGGTAAACAACGGCTTAGGACATGATGAAGCTGAGGCGTTTTAAAATATAGCGTTTAAGATTATTTGCCTCCTTTGAAAGGCGTATCTAGGTAATAAGAGGTGGATGGCTGGGCGCGTTTTTTTGTTTTATTTTATAAAAAATCAAGGGCGCCATGGTTATCCAGAATAGAACCAACAGCCAAACCCGTCCCGCTAAAATATTGTAGTCGTGCAGGAGGGCCGGCCAGGGCTGACCAAAAACATAATGCCCAAAACCAAATTCAAATAATATGGTAAGTACAAGCCAGGAGCAACCAACCAAAATTGCCTGCTTGTCCGAATTAAATGGCCACCGCAGGTTTACGTACCAGATATAGCCACCAAATAAAATAATGCCGGTTAGGGTAGAAACCTGGTGAGTTGCCAAATCGGGCAAATATCTGGTAAGAAAAATTATCCTGAAGGTTCCGTTTAGCACCCCTAAAAGCGGCAGAAAGAGCCAAAGTATAAAGTAGCGGATAGGTATCATTATTCCCAAAAATTAAGGTTGATGTAAGCTAGCAACTTGTGTTTGTAAGGGGATAGTGGATTGGTGAAAGCCAGATTTTAAATTTTTAAGCAGTACCAGGCTCCCGATAAAACCGCCCACCATTACAAACACATAAAAAAACATCAGCGGGTCCCAACCGGTATGCAGGTCTGATAAGGCAATTAAAGTGGTTGACACCGTTAAAACCAATCCGTAGGTAAAGGCTTTAACCAGCATAATGATGCCCAGCACGTAGCCCCAGGGGTGTTTTTTCCAGAGCAAAATAGCCGCTAAAGCCGTATTGGGAACCACAATGGCTAAATCCAGGGCAAAAATCAAGCTGGGCGCCTGTGGTAAGTTTCCGGTAAAAACAAAACCCAGGCATTGCATTATCTCAAAAATACCTAAAGGCAGCGAGATAAAAAGTAAATACCCACTGAGCCATTTGCGGGGTGTTTCGGGCCGGAACTGCTTACCCAGGCCACGCACATCCAACGCCGAAAGCCCCAATATTAAGGCATAACCCGATAAAGAAAATAGGGCTACATAAAGCAGAAAGAAGGCATTAAAGGCGGCCCCGAACAGGTAAAAGGCATAGTTATAAAATAAGTAGCCCAGCAGCCCCATCCATACCAGGTAAGCCCGTTGGGAACCGGTGCGGGCGAAGAGTAATGCTAATAGCAAAAGCGGAACAACAACTGCTAGGGTTACGATATCGTTGCCGAGCCAGGCCAATTTAAATAACGCCTTATCCCGGTACAAGGCTGGCCAAACCAGCCCCCCGGCCGCTGCCAAGCCAGCCAGCCCTGTACTGATAAGGGTGAGTTGACGGCTAATTTGGAGCGCGTGCATAGCCTAATTAATGATGCTGGGAATAATACTTTTGTACGCGGGGCAGAAGCGTGAACAGGATTATCAGAATTCCCATAATGATAAATTCTGTTTGTAACCAGAAATAATGGGTAAGCATTTCCTGCACAATTATCCAGGTAATCAGGATAATGCCGGTAAAAAGAGAATAAGTCCAGGCCCAGTATTTATTTGTAAAAATATTAAACACATTGGCCCAGTGCCAATTGGGTTTCAGCAGCAAACTGGTAAGAGCAAAAAGGGGCAGTAAGCCATTTAGGATAAACAGCAGCAAGCCCGGCACCAGGTAGCTTTTAAAAGGGGTGTTTTGCAGCCAATCCGGATTAAGCCCCATTAACGAGCCATGGGGTTCCAGGATTAAGGCACCTCCGCCAACCAGGGCATTTAAACTCAGCATCAGGAGGAGAAAGTAAAGAATGTAAAGTTCTGCTGGCCGTGTCATTTTTTTGCTGATTTAAAAGGTTAATAATTAATGCTATTAGGTTAAAGCTAGTATTTACCTTAACCGAATAAAAGGATAATTATCAGCAAGCAAGGTGATTACGGTCAGCTCCACGGGGTCAGTTATAAGCTCCGCCTGCTTTTATAGCCTCTTCTTCTTTTATACATATTGCAAATGAGAAACAGAGGAGAGGCTTTTATAGTGGAAGGATGAGTAGTGAAAGAATGAATTGATAAATAGTTATTACTTAAAGCTTTTATATATTTATAAGAAACTGGTTTTATTGACCAAAATCATCCGGCCAGCTAATGCTAATCATGGCCTTAAAAGAAAAGTAATGTTAATTTTAGTTATAAAAGATTAACGACAAAGGCCTTTTTGCCATTTTTTACTTTCAACGGTCCGACAAAACCCACCTCCGCGGTAACTCCGGAAAACCTGATAAAAGAGCAGCAATAAAAGTACAGGAAACAAAAGCGGATTTTGCCGGTGTAACTATCTCCTAAAATATAGATTAACCAAAAAACTGCGCTTGTTATTATGAAAGGGTTAGAAAACCAAACTCACCTGATTGCCTACCTTATTTCCAATGCAGTAGCCATATTGATGGTCGTATTAGCCTGGAAGTGGCCCCGGGTTGGCCGTTTCGGGTTTCTGCTGCTTTTTGCATGGGCTTGTTGGTTTAACTGGAAAACGGTACTGGCAACACCCCAGGTTTACCTGGATTATGCCGATTTAACTCTGAGTGATCTTTATAAGAAATTTATTACTGGATGGTTCAGTGAACATATTCAACTGGTAATCGGCTTTATCGCAACCGGCCAGGGGTTAATTGCAGTAGCAATGCTGCTGCGGGGTAAGTTGTATACCATTGGTTTAATTGGCGGAATCATTTTTTTGTGTGCCATCATTCCTTTTGGCGTGGGGTCAGCCTTTCCGGCTACTTTAATCATGGCCTTGGCCCTGGTTATTCTAAACAGAGGTAACCCGGATTATTTATGGCGCCGGAACTTACAACATAAGCGCCATAAACCGCTAAACCAAAGGCGCCACCCGGTAATGCATTAAAAAGGTTATGGTAGAAGCCTCCTTGCCTTACTAAGCAGGTGGGCTTTTTAAAGTTTACACCCATGAAATTTGCCTCCGAAATGTAAGCCAAAGTTTTGGAAAAGCCCGGGCAGCCACTGGTTGAGAGCATGTTGCTATTGAAATTTTAATTCAAAGCTGTTAAGAAGAACACTGCCCAATGCAGGATTTAAGTTCATGGTTTAAAATAAGTTAGTTTTTAATAGGTTGTCTTACAAAATTATAATTGTTAGACGTATATAAAAACTATTGTTATTGACTTGGTGCTGATGCTCTATGGGGTAGGCTACCTCTATTATTACAATTATGTAAAGAAATAGCGGCTAGCGTATTGCTCTTTAGAAAAATATTTTAGGCTTGCTTCCCAGATTATGCCAGCTATCACCGCATCCGGGCATCCCGCTCGGCCAGTTGCCGGATGTGCTGTAGCTGGGCACCCGACATGATGCCGTGGATGGGAGGATAAAATACGTTGGCCATCAGCCATTCCGCCCATTTAGGCGATGCTTCCGCCCGTGTTCTGGTAATAAGATGAGTCGCATCGGTACCAATAGGCTCCAGGATAAAAGCCCAGGTCATTTTAAAAGGTCCGCCCATTCGTCGGGTTTACCCCCAAGCACAAATAATTTATTTTCTTCCAGCGCCAGCACCTCAAAAAAACTATCCTGGGCCGGAGTAGCCGAAATTTTTTCGCCCAAGTTCCTTTTTTCCCAGCCGGGCACCCGGTGGTCAATGCTGGGCACCCCCTTGTGGTCGAGCCAGTCGATGCTGTACCAACCGGCCCGGTCGCAGCCCATTTGCATGAGGTAAGGCCAAATTAGCGGCGGGGGCGCTTCTACATTCAGGTGGTGGGTAAGGCCATAGCGGGCATGTGGCAAAAATTCATCACCCGGCAAAATCCTTTCATCATCGGGCAGCGGCAGCTTACCAAGTGTAGCTACTAAATGGTGCATGGCGGCTTCCCGAATCAGGCGCGAGCCGATGCCAATGATTTGGTAATAATTGTTTAGTTTATGCCAGCTATCCTCATCAGTAGAAGTGGTACGGAGTTCCAGGTAAATGGTACTGCCCGCTAAATAGGGCTCAACCGAAATGGCCCAGGCCAGCTTGCCATAACCCGGAGTACTGCCGTAGTACTGAAGGATTTGAAGTCAGCCGGCGCAACTTGGGCAAAAGGAATATTTAAATGCCAGAATTAGACCAACCGACGCCACTACCACCTCCCGGCCCGGAATTTCCTGGACAATCATAAACCCTTTACCGCTGTCCGCTATCTGGTCTACGCCCAATCGGCGGTCTGCCTCGGGTGGCTGCCCCCGCAACCGTTCGGGCAAGGTTCTAATATCAAATAATAAGTGCACCCAAGGAATAGAAGCCATATAGAAGTGCCGAACGGTTTCCCAGGCCACTTCGGGTAAAGCCTTTACAAAAATCCGGTTTACTTCGGTGTGGCGCGGGTTTAGTAACTGCTGCTGAATGGCTCTCATGCAATCCTTGTTTATAAATTAACTAAGGTTTAAACCGGGTAAATAAAAAGGCGAAGTAAAAGAAGCATGCTTTATAAAGGCGGATATTGATGCTTTCGGCGGGAACGTCTGCTGAGTACACCCACTACCAAACCGCAGGCTGCGCCAATAAGAAGATAACGCGATGTATTAAACCGGATAAACCGGGTAGCATGAGGGGTAACCTCAATTATTCCCAAGGGTTTGGCCGATAAGCCACCGCCAAAACCACCCCCATCGCCATTCATTTCGGGGTTAGGAGAATCCGGAGTTTTATCTTTTCTTTTAGATCCGCTACCAAACCCACCGCCAAAGCCAAAAGACACCTGAGCTACTGGAATAATAGTCTTACCCTGACTTTCAATGGGTTCTCCGTAGACTTTCCTGACAGTAGAATTTTGCGTGAAAGTTTCCGCCAAAGAGGAAAAAATTTGCTTTAATTGGGATGTGTCCATGGTATTAAAAGTTTAGAATTTCTATTTTAAATCTAAGTAATAAGGTTTGGTCAAATTCGGTCTAAGAGTCTTAACTTCCGGCTGAGGGTTATTAGTAAAGAACTCAGCTATTCTTATTAGAATTTGGCTTTGTAAAAGCTAATAAAAATATTAACAACAGAAAATGGGACTAGTTCGGAAGTATCTAAAGAACAAACAATGCAATAATAATATTCTCTTATTTAAACAAGATATTAATCCTATAAAAGCCGGTTATCAGGGATGGTTCCTGAGTTAACCGGCTTTTAAGTGAGGGTTCTACGGGTCCATTTGTTTCGCCAAGGCTTCTGCTTGCTGGTTTAATTCCTGTTAGTATTCCTCTGCCAATAGGTAAATTGGGGTAACTAACAAGGTGCCATCAAGGGGCGAGACGGGCAGGTTAATGAAATGCACCATTATTATTTCGCCACCTGATTGGTTGACTAAGCCGGCGGCGTAGTGGAGGGCATTGGTGGCATGCTGCGAAAAATCGGTGGGTACGAGAACCGTATTCATGGCAGTTTCAAATGAAAGGATACAAAATAATTAGGAAGCCCGAGGGCTCTGCGATTAACTAATAAATTCACTAGCCAGTTGGATTTGCTTCATCCTTTCTTCGGTCCGGGTTTTATTCTGCACTTCTACTGCTGCTTCCGCTGCCAGGATATTCTTAAGCCCTTTCAAGAGAGCGTCCGGGTTAAAGGAGATGCTGTTAATGCCTTGTTCTACCAGAAAGCGCGCAAATTCCGGAAAATCGCTGGGGGCTTGTCCGCACAATCCTATTTTGGTATTAGTTCTTTTGGCCGACATGATAACCATTCGCATCATGGTTTTGGCTGCCTCGTCCTGCTCATTAAATAAATCACTCACGATAGATGAGTCGCGGTCGATGCCCAAGGTTAACTGAGTTAAGTCGTTAGAGCCAATGGAAAAGCCATCGAAAACCTGGGCAAACTCTTTGGCCAGAATTACGTTGCTGGGGATTTCAGCCATTACATAAACTTCCAGTCCGTTTTCTCCTCGCTTAAGGCCATAATTTTCCATTATGCCTAACACTTGTTTGCCTTCAGCAACGGTGCGGCAAAATGGTATCATCAGCTTAATATTGGTTAACCCCATGTCGTCGCGTACGATTTTCATGGCTTTACATTCCAAACCAAATCCTTCGCGGTAGCGTGGGTTGTAGTACCGCGATGCCCCCCGGAAGCCCAGCATAGGGTTTTCTTCTTCTGGTTCAAAAGCTTTTCCTCCAATCAAATTAGCATACTCGTTGGTTTTAAAATCACTCATCCGCACAATTACGTCTTTGGGGTAAAAAGCTGCACCAATGGTGGCTACTGCCTGGGCCAGCTTTTCTACAAAATAATCTTCTTTGTTTTGGTGGTGATAAGTCAGTTTATCAATCTGGGCTTTTACCGCTTCGTCTTGTAACTCGTGGTAATTTACTAAAGCCATGGGGTGAATCTGAATGCTGTTGTTAATAATAAATTCCAGGCGCATGAGGCCAACGCCATCGTTAGGGTAAGCAGCTAGCTGAAACGCTTTTTCTGGATCGCCCAGGATAAACATAACCTGGGTTTTGGGTTGGCGCAAATCGGTAAAATCGAGTTCCTGCACTTCCCAGTCTAATTTACCGGCGTATACCAGTCCGTTCTGGCCATCGGCGCAAGAAATGGTTAATTCTTGCCCGTTTTGAATTACCTGGGTAGCATTGCCGGTACCCACCACCGCCAGGGCGCCTAACTCCCGGGCAACGATGGCGGCATGGCTGGTACGCCCGCCTTTATTTGTAAGTATGGCCGATACTTTTTTCAGGATAGGGTCCCAGTCCGGATTGGTAATATCCGTAACCAATATTTCGCCGGGTTGCAGTAAGGCGGCTTCCGCCGGTGAATTTAATATTCGGGCAACTCCACTCACAATGCGTTCGCCAATGCCTTTGCCGCTCGCCAGCAATTCACCCGTTTCTTTTAAGCGGTAGCTGTGCATTTTGTAGGATTTCTCTTCCTGGCTGTGCACCGTTTCGGGCCGGGCTTGTACAATAAATATTTGGCCGGTTTCGCCATCTTTGGCCCACTCAATATCCATGGGCCGGCCATAGTGTTCTTCTATTTGCATGGCCCATTGGGCCAGCTGAGTTATTTCGGTATCAGTTAAGACAAATTGTTCTTGTTTGTTTGCGGGAGTGGGAATATTAATAATAGATTGCTCGGGATTATTTTCCGCAGCATAAACCATAGTTTGGGCTTTAGTGCCCATTTTTTTGTTGATAATGGCTTGTTTGCCTTGCTGCAACGTAGGCTTGAACACGTAAAATTCATCCGGGTTAACTGCTCCCTGCACCACATTTTCGCCTAAGCCCCAGCTACCGGTAATTAATACCACGTTGGTAAAACCCGATTCCGGATCAAGGGTAAAGCAAACCCCCGAGCTGGCCAAATCAGAACGTACCATTTTTTGGACCCCCACTGATAAATATACTTTCAGATGGTCGAAGCCATGGTCCTGCCGGTATTTAATGGCCCGGTCGGTAAAAAGTGAGGCATAGCACTTTAAAACTGCCTTTAACACTGCTTCTTCACCCGCAACATTTAAATAAGATTCGTGCTGACCGGCAAAGCTGGCGTTAGGCAAGTCTTCGGCGGTGGCACTGCTCCGGACAGCTACCTGAATAGGTGCCTCGTATTGCGAACAAAGGTTCCGGTAAGCTTCCTTAACAGCCAGCACCAATGCTTCGGGCAAACGGCTTGCCTGGATTATCTTTCGGATTTGGCTGCCTACCTGGTGCAGGTTGCTAAAGTTTTGGTTGTCAAGTTGGGCTAGTTGTTCTTTAATGGCATTTAAAATATTGTTTTCGGCCAGAAAAAGCTGAAAAGCTTCTGCGGTGGTGGCAAAGCCATTTGGCACCTGTATTTGGCTTCCGGTTAAGGTCTGGTACATTTCGCCTAAAGAGGCGTTTTTCCCGCCTACCTGTGGCAGGTGCTGTAAATTAATTTGAGAGAAGGGAAGGATATATGTTTTCATAACAAGAGGTTTAAGAGAAGGATAGCAGATAAAGGAGAGGAGGTCTGACTTGTATCACAATCGACCTATAGCGTGAAATTTCGTCCGGGAAGAAATCTTATAATGTAAGTTTGAATTTATAAAGCAGAAGTTTATTGCCGGTAATGAATTACTAAAAGCGGTAAATAAGTGTGGTATGCCATTTCCTGGGTATAATCCTGGGTAAACAAATGTTGCCAGAAAGTGCGCGGATGATAGCCCATCACCAGCATATCGGCATGGTGACGGCGGCAAAACTGGCTAATGCCTTCTTCTATATGAGCATTGGGTTCGATATAAAAGGTAGCATGCTGATACGGAAATTGTTTGTGCAGCCGATCCAACTCTGCCTGAGCTAATTCCCCTTTATTGGTGCCGGCTTCGGGTATAATATGGAGAAACAAAATCTCAGCTTCGAATAGGCTGGCCAACTTTATGACCGCATGCACATCCAAAAAAGGTTCACCTTTTAAATCGGTGGCAAATACAATTTTACGTAGCGGCTTAAAAGTAGCTTTAGGTGGAATAATCAGGACCGGACAAGTTGCATTTTTAATGACCTCGGCCGCTACCGAACCCACAAAAATTTCTTTCAGACTTTCGGCTCCTTCGTTGCCTATTATTACTAGATCGGCGTTTTCTTCCTGTATTACCTGCGGAATGGTGTCTTTGGTTAAGCCATAACGCAGTTTGGTCTCGTACTGCATTGGCAGATCCCAGTCGGTATTTTCTAAGGTTTTTTTTAATGCTTCCAGTTTCCGCTGTTGGGCATCTTCGTAAGCTAAGTCTTTACTTGGACGGATGTAAGAACTGGGGCCGTAGGAAACAACTTCTGCGGCTGGGGCAAAAATAGAATGAAAGAGAATTAAACGGGCCTCCATTTGTTGGGCCATTTCGTTGGCGTATAAAACGGCATTTTCGGCACCGGCAGAAAAATCGGTGGGACATAAAATTGTTTTCATGGCGGTTGTAAATTAAAGTGGCGAGATTGAATTGAAACAAATTTTCAAAAGTTATTCAACTTTGGTAATGATAAAAATCATAAGATAGAATGATGTTAGTCAATAAGTTAAATAAATAGATGGTTCGTTAGACTTGGTTTATGGTTGTTTTTATCCGTAATCTAAAGGCTCTTTTTTCAATCGAATTCTTTAGAAGAATGCAATATTTTATTTTTAAGTCTTTCTCTTTTATTTTAAACCGTATTCTGGGGAAAGGCTATTAGAAACGTTTACCAAAGTGTTTTTCAGGAATTTACTTGCTTAATGGCCAAAAACAAAAAATCAATCCTAGACCAGTTTTGTTAAACATCTAATACAGGAGAAAAGGGCAAAAAGGAGCATGAATCTAACCTTGGCTTGTACATGTATAACCACCTACTGCCCTGCTGTTCGCTGCTGCCACAAGTGATACACCTTTTTGCGATTTTTCAGATGAAGACGGTAAAAGATTGTGTCCTGCACCAGTAAAAAAGCACCTTGCAGGATAATGGATGCGCCGAACCCCTTCCATAAAGCGGAATAGGCGATATCCGGGTTGTGCCCATGTTGCTGTAATGCAAAGCCACTGGCAATGAAAGTCATATCCAACCCAATGCTGAACAGAATCATTTTTTCAACGTGCCTTTGGTGGTCCATCTGCTGCAGGAGTGTTTGGGGCTGGTTAAACACTTCATTGTGGTGGGCATAGAGGAACCAGGCTACTCCCAAATTCACCAATCCCCAACTACTGTTCATGGCATAGAAATAAGAGAGCAGGTCCACGGTAACGGTGAACATCAATATACCCGCGGCTACAACGTTCAGTCCTGCCCAGATGGCCAGCACGGAGGCATGACTAGTTTTCAGTTGTTTCATACGCTTATCAAAATCCAAAGAAGTTTCTATCTGGGCGTGGTTGGAGTATATTATGCCAAGTAAGATAAAGGACAATAATAAGGGACAGGCCTGTAATAGGAGGGGATTGAGGCTAGGAGTACAGAAGGGAACCATTTCCATTTAGTTCATTAAAAAGAATTAAGGAGAATTTGTTGGATAACAGCGAAAAGAAAAAGGCAGACTTTAAATAATAAAAGTTAAAAATAGAATGTAGGCTACTTTCATTATTTTCAGCAGGTAGGTTGCTGAAAATACTTTACAGGTTTTACAGTTAAATTACGAAATAAAATATTTGGTAACTGGCCTTTATTCATAATCCTTGCAGCAGTACTGTAAACCGCGGTCAGAATAATGAATCAGGCTTACTTTTCCCTTTTGTAATGTTTGGATAGCATATTAAAGGCCGCAAGTGGACCTTTAGTACGCAATGTTTCCGCTACCGCCCAACATTCAATTTTATGCGAGTAAGTAACTGCCGGACTGCTTGGAACATACTTTTTTATGAATTCTATTTTTAAATGATTTTCAGCCACTGAAACCATGGTCTCTAAAGCTATATTCTTTAATTTTTCCTGCGCAAATACCAGCGGCTCCAATCTTGTAAGATACCGACACTTGATATTGCTTTGTGCTTTGCCGAATACTGACCAGTTTTTAACTTTCTGCCAATTGAAAACAGGTAATTATTTTAAGGCCAAGTTACCGCTGCGCTTAAACTTGAAACAGAAGAAGTAATATTTTATCCTGAGCCTGACGGCTATGGTGTTTTCACCAGAGAATGGGCAGAGGTAATAGAATTGGAGGTGTTAACATTACCAATGGCACCAAACGCTATTCGAAGTAGATATACGAAATCGATTCATTATGAATATTACCTATTATATCTAATATACTTTGAAAGCTTCCGCATAAAAATATTTATAGCGCCATTGTAGCCGGAAGAGTTTTTAGAATCTACGGTGCTAAAAACCAGATGTCTGTCTAAAATGTGATAGTGTTAAAAGCTTCGGCTAAAGTTGAAAAGCATTTTTTTAAGCAGGAAAGAAATATTTCCACCATTTTCATTTATAATATTAGCTCCTATCCGAAAAAAGGCTATTTATAAATTTTTCAATATTTCGCTTGAATATTGTATCCATCTCGCAACGGTACCGGCTATTACAGCAGTATGACTTTAAAATTGCTATTTTCTTAGCGTTATTCCCTCAAAACAAGATTTTTGAGCATCTCTATTTCGATAACGTTCTCGCTATTTTATTACCTCTATTTTGCTTAGGCACTTGATTTATTAGGTATTTTAGGTTGCAAAACAAAGGAAATGATTTTAAAACTACTTAAAATCATGAGAGATCCCTTCCGATTAAACCTAATAAAATCTGAATTAGCAATGTAAAAATAAAGTTAACCACAAAATCTTAACACATGAAAATTACCAAAAACCAATGGGTTCCCGAAACCCGGCTAGGAATATTAATTCTTATGCTCCTTTTTCTGTGTTCATCGCAGGTTATAGCTCAAAATATTACCCTGAAAGGAAAGGTAACCAGCGAAAACGGCGAGGCTTTGCCGGGTGTTACTGTTCTGGTAAAAGGAACTACAAACGGAACGGCTACTGGCGCAGACGGTAGTTACACCTTGTCGCTGCCAAGTAGTTCCGGCAACTTGGTTTTTTCTTTTATTGGTTTCCAGACGAAAGAAGTTGCGGTTAACAACCAAACTACACTAAATGTAACCCTCGCGGCCGATGCGAAAGCCCTGGAAGAAGTGGTAGTAGTGGGTTACGGTACGCAAAAGAAAGCAACGTTAACGGGTTCTGTGGCCAGCATTTCTAATAAACAACTGAAGCGCAGCCCCGCACTAAATTTAAGTAATGCCTTAGCGGGGCAACTTCCGGGTGTTATTGCATCAAATCGTTCGGGCGAGCCCGGCAGAGACAATTCGGCTATTTTAATTAGGGGCAGAAGCACCACTGGCGATAATAGCCCCCTGGTGGTAGTAGATGGCATACAAGGGGTTAGCGGCTGGGAGCGGATTAATCCCAATGATATTGAGTCTATCTCGGTTCTGAAAGATGCTTCGGCGGCTATTTACGGAGCCCAGGCGGCCAATGGGGTAATCCTGATTACAACCAAAAGAGGCGCCACCGGCAAGCCCAGTATCAGCTATACTTTTAACCAAGGCGTTAGCCGGCCTACCCGGGTACCCAAAATGGCCAGTTCAGCCGTTTTTGGCGAATTTGTAAATGAATTATTAGTGAAAGATTTACAACCACCCAGGTGGACAGAAGAGGAATTGCAGAAATTTGCCGATGGCAGCGACCCCATTAACTACCCCAGCGTGAACTGGTATGATGAAATTCTGCAAAAAAACACTTTTCAGAGCCAGCACAACCTTGCCCTGCGCGGGGGCAGCGAAAACGTAAAATATTCTGTTTCGGGTTCTTATTCTAATCAGGAAGGCATCTTTAAAAAAGGCATAACCAATTTTAAAGCTTATACCCTGCGGTCTAATGTAGATGCCCAGGTACACAAAAATTTAACCGTGTCTTTTGATGTGAACGCCGGTATTGACGATGGCATGTACCCCAACGCCAGCACCACTACTACCTTTAGCCGGATGCTGGTGGTACCCTGGGTGCCGGTGTATTGGCCCAACGGTTTGCCCTCGGCCGGGATTGAAAGAGGCGATAACCCGGCGGTAATGGTAACTGATGCCACCGGCTACATCAACGACCAGGTGCAGCGGTTTCAGCTAAAAACTTCATTTGATTTTAGTATTCCGGGTGTAGAAGGCTTGGGCGTAGATGGGTATTTTGCCTACACCAATAATGGCACTTTTAACAAAAATTTTCAGAAACCCTGGACGGTTTATGATTATAACAGCACAGCCAATACCTATATTCCGGTTGGCGGGGGCGGTATATTAAACCCGCAGCTCCGCGAATCGTTTAGCCGGGCCAAAAGTTCTTTAATTAACCTGCGCCTTAAATACCAGCGGCAATTTAACCAGCACCATGTAAATGCGTTTGTGGCTACCGAGCAAGAAGAAGCGTATAACAATAACTTTTCGGCTTTTAGAAGAAACTTTATTTCGCCGGCTATTGATCAGTTATTTGCCGGTAGTTTGGCCGGACAGGAAGCATCTGGCTTAGCCTCGGAGCGGGGCCGGAATAATTTCTTTGGACGGTTTGGTTATAACTTCAAAGAAAAATACCTCATTGATGTTAACCTGCGCTACGATGGATCTTCTATTTTCCCGAAAGGCAAGCAGTATGGGTTCTTCCCCGGGGTTTCGGTGGCCTGGCGGCTCTCCGAAGAAAGCTTTATCAAAGACAAATTTAATTTTCTGGAAGATCTAAAGCTACGGGGTTCGTATGGCAAAATAGGTAACGACCGGGTGGCGGCCTTCCAATTTCTGCAAAACTACATTCTGGGCAACCAGGGCTATAATTTCGGGCAATCTCCCACCCAATCGCTGGGGCTGGTAACCGGCGTTAATCCTAATCCCAATATTACCTGGGAAGTCCTCAAAACATCCAATATTGCCTTAGACGGGTTGTTTTTAGACGGCGCTTTGGGCTTTACCGTTGATGTGTTCCGGCAGGAAAGATCTAATATTTTAGCTACCCGCGATTTAGCCGTACCCTCTTACACCGGGCTTAAATTACCAAACGAAAATATTGGGGTGGTGCAAAATAAAGGTATTGAACTAGAGCTGTCGCATAACAAAACGATAAACCAATTTACTTACCGGATAGGTGGAAATTTTGCTTATGTAAAAAGTAAGGTAAACTATATAAGTGAAGCATCTAACGTACCGGTTTGGCAAAAAGTAGAGGGGCACGTGGTTGGCGCGCAGAATTATTACAAAGCCCTGGGAATAATCAGAACCCAAGCAGAACTGGATGCCATTCCAAAGGTGCAGGGTACAAAAGTGGGCGATTTAAAGTATGAAGATGTGAACGGAGATGGCCTGATTACTTTTCTGGATCAGGTACGTTTAGATCGCACCAATACGCCCGAAATAACTTTTGGTCTGAATGCCGCAATGGATTACAAGAATTTTTCGTTGTTTGCCAACTTTGCCGGCCAGGCCAGGGCGTGGCAATATTTTCACGAGAACGCCCGACTTGCTATTAATACAAGGGAAGAATTGCTCCTGAACCGCTACCGTCCCGGCAGTATGGATTCTAAATACCCTATTTTACCTTTACTCGATACCCGGACAGATGTAAGCGGCCTGAGTTCTACTTTCTGGTTAAGAGATGCCTCTTTTGTGCGGTTAAAAACCCTGGAACTAAGCTACGCCCTGCCCCAAAATCTGTTAACCCGCACCCGGTTATCGGCTATGCGCATTTACCTCAATGGCAATAATTTATTTACCATTGATAAACTTAAAATTTACGACCCCGAAGGAAGCGACGAACGAGGCAATTTTTACCCCCAGAGCAAAATCTACAATTTAGGCATTAACCTTACCATTTAAAGTGATGAACATGACTGGTATAAACATCAAATTATATAAAACCGCGTGCGTGGCCATTAACAAAGTACTGTTGGCCGGTTTAATAGGATTAACTTTATCCTGCAAAGAGCATGTGCTGGATAAGGCTCCTTTAGATTCTTTTTCAGAAGAACTGGTCTGGAAAGATGGTAACCTGATTGAGACGTTTGTAAATAATACTTACCGGATTACACCTCACGGCTTTAATTACTCCATGGCCAATTCTCTGTCTACCCTGACGGATGAAAATAATGCCCGTAATTTTTCCTCGGCTAACATTATTAATGCGGGCAATATTACGCCCGATGCTTTAGCCGCCCTGGATTATTGGAATGACCCCCAACGTGGTTTTTATAAAGTAATTACCAAAACCAATTTGTTTTTTAGCAAAATAGAAGAATCTCCCATCCAGCCCGAACTAAAAAACCGGATGATTGGCGAGATGAAATTTTTACGGGCCTATTCTTATTTCCGGTTAATCAGTTTTTATGGTGGGGTTCCTTTAATTACCAAACCCTTTGGCTTAAACGATGATTTTAGCGTGCCCCGGAATTCGTATGAGGAGTGCCTGGCTTTTGTTTTAAAAGAACTAGACGAAGCCGCTGCCTTGTTACCGCTCGATTACCCCGCGGCAAATAAAGGAAGAATAACCAAAGGCGCCGCTCTGGCCATTAAATCCCGTGCCTTGTTGTACGCTGCTAGCCCTCAGAATAATCCGTCTAACGATAAAGGCAAATGGCAACAAGCCGCCGATGCGGCCAAAGCGGTTATTGACCTGAACCAATATGCCCTTTACCCAGATTATAAAACCTTATTTCTGATGTCGGCCATGTATAATTCTGAAATTATCTGGACCCGCCCTTTTAACCGCCAGGTAGACCTTGAAGAAGTGTATGTAGAATTAAGCCAGTACCCCAATGGCTATGGCGGCTTTGCCCAGGTGCATCCGCTGCAAAATATTGTAGACGATTACGAAACCCTGAATGGTAAATTGCCCCAGGCAGATCCTACCTACGACCCGCAAAACCCTTATGTAAACCGCGACCCGCGCTTTTACGCCAGTATTCTTTACGATGGAGCCCCTTTTCAACACCGGCAGGTAGAAACTTTTTTACCCAAGGGGCAGGATACAAATGAAGGTTCTTCGCAGCCCTGGAATGCCACCCAAACAGGTTACTACCAAAGAAAATTTCTGGATGAAAGTATTATTAATCCGGGCGGCACAAATATTGGCAGCACCCCCTGGACTTTTATCCGCTACGCCGAGATATTACTTAATTATGCCGAAGCCAAATTTTTCTTAGGAGAGGAAGCTATTGCACGAGAATATATTAATAAAATTAGAAGCCGGCCCAGTGTAAATATGCCGCCAGTAACAGAAACGGGTGCCGCATTATTGGCCAGGCTCCAAAATGAACGCCGCATTGAGTTGGCCTTTGAAGAGCACCGTTGGTTTGATGTTCGTCGTTGGAAAATAGCCCCGCAGGTACTTAACATTCCGGGCAAGCGCATGGCCATAACCAAGGATGCCGCAGGTAAAAAGACCTATAAAGTAGTAGAGTTTCAGCCCCGTGCTTTCTTTGAAAAAAATTATTTAGTGCCCATACCACAGTACGAAATTGCGAAAAACCCTAAACTGGTACAAAATCCAGGTTATTAAAAAGGTTTAAAGTCCTTTGGGGCATCTTACCTTTTTCAATCTTCTATTATTTACCCAATAAATGAATAAAATTAAAATACTTAACGTCGGATTTATTTTTATAAGCGCAGGCTTACTGCTTGTTTGTACGCCCAAAAAAAATCAGCTACCACCGGCTTTGCCCGCTACCGCGTTAGTTACCGATAGCTTGCCGGCGGTTTTACCCTTTAACCATGGCGATTTGGTAGAAAGTAGGTTAAGACAAGCAGCTGTTTTGCAGTATGGACTCCATCAATTGCCCTATAACCAAGCCGATTGGGAAAGCCACCGGGCAAGGCTTAAAAAGCAAATTCTGGAAAAAGCCGGTGTATCCATCAATCACCAGTTGCCTCTTAATTTAGAAGAAACCGGTACGGTTCAAATGCCCGGTTACCAAATAAAGAAAATAGCTTTTCAAACCCGGCCCGATGTGTACGCCACCGCTAACCTGTATGTTCCGGAAGGCAAGGGGCCGTTCCCCGCGGTTATTACCATGCACGGACATTGGCCGGGCGGGCGATTATATGAATCCTTCCAGGCCATCGGCCAAAGCTTAGCGCTAAATGGGTATGTATGCCTGAATATTGATGCCTTTGGGGCTGGAGAACGTAGTACTCTTCATGGCACCGATGAATATCACGGCGCTAATCTGGGAGCCTCGCTGCTAAATATTGGGGAGTCACTGATGGGGGCACAGGTTTCGGACAATATAAGGGGCGTAGATTTGCTGACCTCTTTGCCTTATGTAGACCAGACGAAAATAGGCGCCACCGGGGCAAGTGGCGGCGGCAATCAAACCATGTGGCTGGCCGCCTTAGACGAACGCATAAAAGCCGCCATGCCGGTAGTGAGCGTAGGTACTTTTGAGTCTTATATAATGCGGTTTAACTGTGTCTGCGAGTTGCTGCCCGATGGGCTTACTTTTACCGAAGAAGCCGGTGTGCTGGCCATGGTCGCGCCAAGGGCCATTAAGATTTGTAGTATTGTAAACGACAATCCTACTTTTATGTCCACTGAAATGCAGCGTAGCTATCAGAATGCCCAACCAATATTTAAGCTGCTGGGGGTAGAAAACAATATTAGTCAGCAGGTACTGGATAAAACGCACGAATATTGGCCAGAGAACCGCGAAGCCTTGCTGGGCTGGTTTAACCTGCACCTGAAAGGCATTGGCAACGGAGCGCCAGTTAAGGAAAAGCCTTTTAATACCCTCTCTAACGAAGAGCTCATGGTGTATGCCAAAGGGCAGCGGGACCCCAAAGTAGAAACCATAGAAGCTTATTGTAAAAGAAAGGGCCAGGCTTTGCGGGCCACGCTTCTGAGTACCAGCACCCTTAATGTAGAACAAAAGCAACAGGCGTTGCGCAGCATCTTGCGCATTCCGGAGCTCTCGGACTTGCGGAAAGTTCATACTTTCTCGCGCGTGGGTGGCTGGGAGCGCCTGGCCCTCGAAACCTCCGATGGCAAGCTTATTCCGCTATTACACCGGGCGCCAACAGCAGCTTCTCAGCAGTATGTAGTCCTCTGCAATCCTGCCGGTAAGAAGCAAATTTCTACCACCTTGCTTACCGAGCTACAGCAAAAAGGAGTAGGGCTGGTTTTAGTCGATTTATCCGGTACCGGTGAAGCGGCCTCCTTCCGGGAGAACACCAAGGATCGGGCAAAGATTCTGCATACGCAGGCGCGGGCAGAAATGTGGCTGGGCAAAACCATCCTGGGCGAATGGGTAAAAGAACTCCAGATTGTTACTGATTTTGTAAAGACAAATTACAAAGCGCAACAGGTAAGCATTGATGGGAGCAAGGAAGCTGGCTTGGCGGCGCTGTTCTTAAACGCTACCTCGCCAGGAAAGGCAAACCAGCTTACGCTGCGGGAAGTACCCCTCAGTTACGCTTTCGATAACCGGGAGTCGGTTGATTTTTTTAGTATGGCGGTCCACTTGCCGGGCATTTTGCCCTGGGGCGATGTATCGCTGGCGGCGGCACTTACCGGCCAGGATATTACCTTCATCAATCCTGTAACCATGTCGGGTCAAAAGATAACCGGCACCCAGTTAAGAGAATACCAGGCAGAGTTTGATAAGCTGCGCAAGCTAGCTAAACAACCGGGCCATACCCATATAGATAACCAACAGATTGTGATGAAATGAAAAAGGAACGCAGAGATTTTTTAAGAATGGCCGGTTTAACCGGTCTGGGCCTGGCTGGGGGCGGACTTCTGGCAACTGGCGGAGCTAAATTAAACCAGGCATCAGCCGCTCCCCATACGGGTAGCCAGGCACCCCATGTCCAGAAATTTAATATGTCGGGCTATGCGGCTCCCAAATTAGAAACGGTGCGGATAGGATTTATCGGGCTGGGTAACCGGGGACCGGCTCATTTAGGGCAGGTGGGCCAAATACAAGGCGTGGATATAAAAGCCTTGTGCGATTTGCGACCAGAAAAATTAGCAGCCGCCCAAAAACGGATTGCCAATACATCGTTTAAACCAGATTTATATACTGGTAAAGAAGATTGGAAACGGGTATGCGACCGCAAAGACATCGACCTGATATTCATTGCTACACCCTGGGAACTACATACGCCCATGGCGCTGTATGCCATGAATCAGGGTAAGCATGTTTGCGTAGAAGTGCCGGCCGCTAAAACCCTGGAAGAGTGCTGGCAGTTGGTAGAAACCTCGGAGCGTACCCGGAAGCATTGCATGATGATGGAAAATGCCTGTTACGGTTTTTTCGAGTTATTTATGTTAGTTCTGGCCCGGCAGGGATTCTTCGGCGAAATTATCCACGGCGAAGGCGCGTATATTCATCATTTGCTCTACGGTAATTTCTCCAAAGATAAATATTACAATTTATGGCGGCTGAAAGAGAATATTGGCCGAAATGGTAATTTATACCCCACGCATGGTTTAGGCCCCATTGCGCAAATGATGAATATTAACCGGGGCGATAAATTCGATTTTCTGGTATCGGTTTCGGGTAACGATTTTATGATGAACGAATTGGCCAAGGAACTGGCCGCCAAGGATGATTTCTATAAACAGTTTGTCGATAAACCTTTCCGGGGCAATATTAATACCACCACCATCCGCACGAGTAAAGGCCGCACCATTATGTTGCAGCACGATGTTACCACGCCGCGGCCAAAATCAGATGGCTACCTGATTAGCGGTACCAAAGCGAGCGCTATCCAGTTTCCGGTAGAAAGAATCTCTATTGCCAAACCCGCTACCCCCACTACCTGGCGGGGCTCAGATATTCAGGAATGGATAAGTGATGAGGATTTTAAAACCTTGCAGAAAAAATATGAGCCGCCCATTGTGAAAAAATTAGGCGAAATAGCCAAAAAAATTGGAGCCCACGGCGGCGGCGATTTCTTAATGGACTGGCGGACGATAGATTGTTTGCGCAACGGTTTACCCTTGGATCAGGATGTATATGATGCGGCCCTTTGGAGTGCGATTGGCCCCTTAACGGAGAAGTCGGTAGCCGACCAAGCTTTTATTAAAGTACCGGATTTTACGGCCGGCGCCTGGCAAAAGAATAAGCCTATGGATATTATGCTAACGCAAGGCGGAAATACAAAGGTTAATTTCTAATACCCAATAATAAACACCCTTTGTACTAGGGCAACCCCGGCAGGTTTTTAAAACCTGCCGGGGTTTAAATGCAATTATTTATTTTAGGGCTTTCTTATAGCAGCAACCAAATACGCGTAATTTTTCGTTTTTATAACTGCCCCTGGCTTTTGCAACCGGTTATTCTATTAAAAACCTTCTGGTTGCGTTGGCTACACAAATACATAAACCCAACCTGGTATTTGCTTCTAACGCCTGCCAGCCAGAATATTCCTGCGCCAGCACGTGTGTAGATAAATTCGGGTAATTATTCGAATAAAATAGTTCTGGAAATAAAACCTTGGCAAATCAAGCCCGGCCATTGCTTAATCCATTACCCTTACCAATTAGCCATACCAAAGCTTGAATGCTACTACTTCCTAGCCGGTTAAGGGCATCTGGCAAATACCAGTTTAACGATAACGTTCTCGTGATTATATTCTGGTAAAACCTTGTAAACAGCACAATACTGCCAGTATATTATCCCAATATTATGCACCAGAGGAATAATATAAAATTTGTGTAGAGCAAAGCTAAAAAGGAAGCTGTTTAGTATATAGGGAAAAAGCCAAAAATCCGCCGCCATTGGTGCTGTTATCACCGCCAATCCAGTAGCCTTTGCTTTTTTCTTTCCTGGGCCAATACGGCTAGGGCTAAATTATTTGCCAACCTTGCTACACTAAACAGGGTCAAGGTTTGTTGTTCGCGGTATTCAACTGATTAGCTAATAAATTCAGCGTATTAAAAATTACTTAAACTAAAATGAGAATATTATATAAGCCGGGACTGGGGTTGGTAAACAAACTTAAATACCTGCTGCTGCTGCCAGGTATGTTGCTTTTACAACAGTGCTCCCAATCTGGAAATTTAAAAGCAGACCAAAAGAATGCCGGTTCAGCGTATTATACCATGGATGATTTTGGCACCCTGGAAAAATATGATGCGCATGTGCATATCCGAAAAGACATTGACACAGTTTTTATAAAGCAGGCCGAAGTAGATAATTTCCGGTTGCTGAATGTAAATGTATACTCAACCACCGGGCGGCCTATTGAAGAATTACAAAAATTTGCGCTCGAAAAAATTCAAAAGTATCCGGGACGTATAGCTTATGCTACCACTTTCTCCCTGGCCGGCTTTAACGAGGAGGATTGGCACGAAAAAACAATTGCCTATCTGCAAGATTCCTTTAACAAAGGGGCAATAGCCGTTAAGGTGCATAAAAACATTGGCATGGAATTAAAAGATAAAGAGGGTAACCTGGTAATGATTGATAATCCGCGGTTTGATCCCATTCTTAATTTCCTGGCCCAAAAAAATATTCCGTTACTGGGGCACCTGGGTGAGCATAAAAATTCCTGGCTACCCTTAGAAAAAATGACCGTTAAAGGTAACCGCGATTACGCCCGGGCGCACCCAGAGCACCACATGTATTTGCACCCGGATCGGCCTTCTTATGAGTATTATATCCAGGTAAGAGACAATATGCTGGCCAAGCATCCCGATTTAACTTTTATTGGGGCGCACTTGGGCAGCTTAGAATGGAGTGTAGATGAGCTGGCCAAACGCCTGGATAAATTCCCGAACATGGCCGTAGATATGGCCGAGCGGATTTCGCATCTGCAATACCAGACATTAACCGAGCGGGATAAAGTGCGCAACTTTATTATAAAATACCAGGACCGCCTGATTTACGGTACCGACCTGCGTAACGAAGCCCAGGACATTGTTAATAGCGGCATAACCAAACCAGCCGACATGCAAAAACACGCCCATGCCGTTTACCTGCGGCACTGGCGTTTTTTTACCACCGACGAAACCATGCGGGTACCCAAAGTAGACGGCGAATTCAGGGGATTAAAACTGCCCCGCGAAGTAATTGACAAAATATATTATAAAAATGCCGAGAAGTGGTACCCGGGATTAAAAAAATTAAAAGCTAATACCTAATAATATTTAAGAAGAATAATGGAAAAAGTATTAGATAAAACGCCTAAACCGCAGAAGGAAGTAAAGAAAAATACAGGCATTCTCCGCAAGATAATGCTGGGGCTCAGCGCTATTGGCCCGGGTTTGTTTCTTATCGGGTATAATATTGGTACCGGCAGCGTAACCACTATGGCTAAGGTGGGCGCCGAGTACGGAATGGCCTTTACCTGGGTTTTATTTCTTTCCTGTATTTTTACTTATATCCTGATGGTAGCGTATGGTAAAACCACATTGGTAACCGGAAAAACGGCCTTGTATAATATTAAAACCCATTTAAAGTTTGGTAAGGTACTGGCCATCTATATTATTGCGGCGCTGGTTATCGGCGAGATACTAGCCTTAATGGGCATCTTTGGTATTATTGCCGATTTGTTGCAAGAAGGCTCCCGCTTGTTATGGGGTGGCACCGGTTTTAGTACTTTTTGGATCACGTTTGTGTTGGTGGTGGGTTTATATGCCTTGTTTTGGTTTGGTCAATACCAAACTTTTGAAAAGGTACTCATCTTCCTGGTGATTCTGATGGGGCTGTCTTTTACCATTGTTTTCTTCCTGGTTAAACCAGATTTGTCCGCCATTTTCAGCGGTTTAAAGCCAACCCTGCCCGATAAGCCTGGTTCTTTGCACCTGCTGGCCGCCATTGCCGGCACCACCTGTTCGGCAGCCGTATTTATTGTACGCAGTACCGTGGTGGCAGAAAAAGGCTGGTCTATTAAAGACCTGAGCAGTGAAAAAAGAGATTCCGCCGTATCAGCTGCCATGATGTTTTTGCTCAGTGTTATTATCATGGCCGTATCTGCGGGTACTTTATACGTCATGAAATTGCCCCTGAATAATACCATAGAAATGATCAGCCTTTTCCAGCCCATAGGCGGTAAGATAGCCGCATTTATTCTTATCCTGGGAATTGTTGGGGCCGGCATTTCCACCGTTTTCCCCATTATATTAATAGCCCCCTGGCTTATTAGTGATTACACCGGCCAAGAGCGAAATATTTATTCGCCGATGTACCGGATTCTGGGCTTAATCGGGATATTATTTGGGTTTGGCATGCAGTTTATACAAACAACCCCGCCCTTGCTCATGGTATTTTCGCAAGCTTTTCAGGCCTTAATTTTGCCTGCCGTAGCCATCCCAATATTAATTCTGATAAACAATAAAAAGTTGATGGGTAATTATGTGGCAGGACTTAAAATGAATTTGAGCTTAATAGCCGTTATTTTATTTAGCTTGTTAACCAGTTATTTTGCTATTGCTGATTTTACCTGATTACAGTAGGCAGCGTACCTGTATAAGCTTGGTCCACATAAAAAAAAATAGCTGTAAAGTTTCCCGTTTAGCCACTTAGCAAGACTTACGGTTAACAAGAGTGGTTAGAATCCTTCAATCTTTACAATTAATAATATTAAAAGCCTTGCAGCTCCTGTAGTTGCAAGGCTTTTTTGTTTTACTTCAAAATTATTCATAAATTAAAAATGTGGGTTTAGTAGAAATTATCCTGCAATGTGAAGATGATTATGGCAGCATACTGCTCGGTACGGGCATCCAGTTGCCAAGCTAGGGCATCTTAAAAATTTTATTAAGTTATTATTTTAACTATATTTAAATGAAATACTAAACTAAAATTTTATAATGGCAATTGGTGAATCTTTAGGAAAGTCTTTAGTTTCTAAACTCTTTAGCATTTGTTTGAAATATAGTTACAAGGAGCTATCTAAAGATTATACCTTCTTCAAAGTTCTAAAAGAATTCAAGATTGAGTATCCAAAGGACGAATACAATTCTTCTTATTTACATACCACAATTTTATTTGCGGCAACACAAAAGCCAAAAGAGTTAATTGAACTTATTCTCCTTGAGGAGTCAATAAAGTCATTTAAAGAAGAGATTTATCATAAGAAAAAGGGAGTATTTGAAAGAATGTTAAATGCTAATCTTCATACAAATAGATTAGTAAAAGAGATAAAACATTGGAATGAAATACCACATGAATTAATAGAAGAGTTTTTTGAAATTTATGATAAGCTTGTTAAAGATATAGCCACACCAGTTCAAAACGAATTACTAAAAAAACAAAATGAATCTATTTTAATAACTGAGAAAGGATTTGGTGAAACTCTTGTAGGAATAAATAATTTAAGCAGTGACTTAAGTCAACAATTACAACAAATACAATTTCTATTGTCTAAACCTGATGTAGAATCTAAACTTCAATCGGTATTTGAGAAACAATTAGATAGCATAAATAAAACTTTAGAGGATGGTTTAGTTAAACAAGCATTAAACCAATTATTTATTTTAAAGAATGATATATGGAATGATTCTTCAGAAAGAATAAAATTTAGATTATTAACTAATATAGGAGTTTGTTATTTTAAGCATAATGACATTGAAAATGCAAGTAAATATTTAATTGAAGCATATTCATTTAACCCTAACTCAGAGGTCGCGTTAACTAATGTATCAAATGCATATTATACTATAGGGCATGTTGATAAGGCTAAAGAATATTTAAATATTTTCTTTAGCCTTTATCCTGACTCAATAAATGCTCATGCTTTATCTATTAAACTTAAGTCTAAAATATATAATATTTTAGAAATTGAAGAAGCTATTCCAGATAGTCTAAAACAAAATGTTGAAATTTTAACTTCCTTAGGTGTAGTTGCACGTGAAAATGGCAAATATAAAAAGTCAATTTGGTATTTAGAGGAGGCATTAAAATTTAGCAAAGAGAAGGATTTGGTTGAAGAACATTTGCTTAGTACTATTCTTGAAAAATATAGAAGGAATTTTAAGGTTTTAAATTTAAATTTTATTGATGAAGTAACAGAAAAAGAGTTAAGAAGGGCTCTAGAGCTATGCGACGACTTGATTATTAAGTATGAAAGCACAGAGATTGATACAGTTCGAGTAAGCCTCTTGCAAAGCAAGTGCCTTATTCTTAATGTGCTTGGTTACATTGAGGAAGCCTTAGAGGTAATAGATGATGCTCTTAAAATTAAAGATGGTAATAGTGTTTTATTAAAGCATAAAGGTTTCTTATTGGCTTTAAATGGTAACATACCTCAAGCTAAAATTACATTAGAGAAAATATTGGACTTTTCAGATGTGCCTGATGTACCATGTTTATTAGCAGAAATATATCGTAAAGAAGGTATGATAGAAAGAAGTATACTTTTATTGGAAGATTTTATTAATAAGAATTTTGACAGAAAAGTAAGGAAAAAAGCAAAAGGTTTTTTAGTTGAATTATTAATAGAAACTAATCAAGTAGAAAAAATAAATTCTCTGATTCTTAAAGAATTTCAAGATAAGAATATTTATAACTTAGTCTACCAAGCAAAAGTAGATATATTTTCTGGAAAAGAGGATGCAGCTTTAAAGACACTTCAAGAAGCTATTAAGCTTCTTCCTGGCAAAACGTCTATTCGAGATAGATATATTTTAGCTGAAGAACTTTTAAATTTAGGATGTATTAATCATTCAATCGAGGTTTTTAATTCTTTTATCGATAAGAATATTAATAACGAACTGACTATTAGAGTAGCGAAGTTGTATTATTTAATTGGTGAAAAAGGTGAATGTTTAAAGATACTGCAAAATTTGCGAAATAAGTATGGTGTACAAAAAGATATAACACCATTAGAAATTTCTATTTATCAAGAATATGGAGACTATGAAAACGCGAAAGTCATAAGTGAGAATTATTTATTTGTTTTTCCAGATGATTTACGCATGAAAATTAGAATAACTGGAATTAATTTGAGATTGGAAGATTTTGAGCAAGTCGATAAATTCCTTAATGAAGAGATTAATATTTGGAATTTAACTTTCGAGGACTTTAAAACATATTTAGCACAACTAAAGGCTAGAAATTTAAGGAACAAGATTTATAGGTTAACTTATGAATATAGAAGAATAAAAAATAATAGCCAGGCGCATATTCTTTATATGAGTATTATGTTTCAAGTGCCTTTAACTAAGGGTGAATGTGAAGATCCAAAGGCTGTAGTGGTTGATTCTGTTATAACTTTAATTAATTCAAATAAAGAAGAAGTTTATTTTATCATCGAAGATAGATCTCAAGAAGAATTGGTTGGGAATGAAATCAACTTGCAAGATGAAAAGTTTTCTCTTTTAAAGAATAGGAAGGTAGGAGATGTAGTATTATTTAATAAATCGAGTACTAAATGGATTGTCCAATCTTTAACTAAAAAGCTGGTATTTGCTTTTAAGGAAACTCAAAAGAAATGCGAAACTATCTATAGTGAAGAAAGTCCTTTTCATTCTTTTAGTATAAATGATTTTCCTAAGTTTTTAGAAAGACATAAAAGGGAAAATAAAGATTGGCAGGATAATTATAATAATGTTATAGAATATTACAAAAACCGTGAAGCGCCATTCAGTATGGTAGCCTCCTTTATTAATAAGAATCCAATTACATTGTGGGATGATTTTACGAATTTATCAAATATTGGAATTCAAGTTTGTTACGGAAATAATGATGAATGGAATGAAGCATTTGATATTTTGCAAGATGCTAAGTCTATTTGTGCCGATATTTTATCCTTGTTGACATTATTTGAATTAGGAATAGAAAAATTAATCATATCAGAATACGGTAAGCTTATTATTAGCTCATCTACTTATGATTTAATATATGATTTAAAACAGGAAGTAGATTTTTTTTCAAGTAATACTAACGCTTTAGAAAAAAGCAAGCTTGATTTATTTTCTGAATTTGTTAAATCAAGTACTGTAATAAGGGTGCCTACAACAGCTATCACTATGAATAGCAAGGAGAAGGAGCGTTTAGATAATATGTTGGGTGTCCCTTATATTGATACTTTTTTATTAGCGAAAGAAACTGGTAGTATTCTTTTATGTGAAGATTTACTAACTAGAAGTATCGCAAAGCATGAACATTCTTTAAATGGTGTTTGGATCCATGCAATTCTAAGATACTTTTTAAGAAATAATATAATTTGTAATCAAGACTATCAAGAAAAAGTTATTAAGCTTGCTGAGTTAAATTATTTACATACTGCAATTGACGAGAATACTTTATTAGCGGCAGCTAAACAATGCGCTTTCAAATTTATTAAGCCCTTTTCTAGTTGTATGAATATTCTAATTGGTGGTATTAGTTCAGATAGTTCATCATTGATTGTAGCTTATGCTTTTCTTTATCGCTTATGGCTAGAAGATATAATTCCTTATCCAAATAAAGAATATTTAACGTTACAAACAATAACAGTTCTTTGTACAAATAGAAAGATATTAGATATATTAGATGCCTTAGATTATATTCTCCTAATGAATTATAGAAAAGACCAAGATAAAAATAATAATTGGATTGTAGAGCAAATTTATAATCAAAAGGAGAAGTGGAAAGATATATTCCAGATTAGACAAGATAGATTTTTCTATTTAAAATTTCATCACAAAACAAAGCTTTAATTTTGACTATTACTGTTCATCCCCACACATTCTAACAATTTTCGGGTAAAAGGTACCAACTACTTCTACTAAATCCTGCTGGGCGGCCATTACCTGGTGAATATCTTTGTAAGCCATCGGTGCTTCGTCGAGGCCGGAGCCAATTACTTCTACGCCGGCTGCCTGCAAATATTGCTGCACCTGCGGTAAGTTAAGCGTGGCTTTGGCCCTGGTGCGCGACATAGTGCGGCCGGCCCCATGCGAAGCGGAATTTACCGAAGCGGCTTGTCCTTTGCCCCGCACAATAAAGCCGGGCGTAGCCATCGAACCCGGAATAATACCCAGTACGCCTTTTCCGGCCGGAGTAGCGCCTTTGCGGTGTACAATTACTTCGTCGTTGGTGGCACTGGTCTCTTTCCAGGCAAAGTTGTGGTGGTTTTCTATTTGAGCCAGGGGCTCCAGGGCCAGGGCAGCCGCCAGGCGTTGGTGTATCTGGTGGTGGCACGCCGAGGCGTAATCGCCGGCCAGGTTCATGGCCAGCCAATATTCTTGTCCGGCCTCCGTGTTCAGGTCGAGCCAGGCCAAATGTTTTGCTTCGGGCGGTAACGGGCAAGCGGCCATAGCCACTTTGGTGTAATGGCCGGCAATGGTAGCACCCATGCCGCGCGAACCAGAGTGCGAAAGTATAGCCAGGTAAGAACCAGGTATTAAATTAAATTCATTCGTCGCATCCTGAATATCTAACGTTCCAAATTCCACAAAATGGTTACCACCACCCGAAGAACCTAACTGGCTATACGCGCGGTCTTTTAGGGTACGCAGCAGCGGAATATCCCGGAACTCCGGCCGGTCTATCACGGCATGGCCCATAGGCTGGCGGAAAGTGGCCCGGCCAAAGCGGGTATTGTCGAGTAAAATAGTTTTTAAACGGTCGCGGTTTTGCTCGATAAAGTTAGCCGGAACCGGGTAAATGGTTAAACACATGCGGCAGCCAATATCTACCCCCACACCATAAGGAATTACCGCATTTTTAGTAGCCAATACGCCGCCAATGGGCAAGCCATAGCCCTGGTGGGCATCGGGCATAAGCGCGCCGGCTACCGCCACCGGCAGGCGCATGGCAGTTTTCATTTGCTTTAACGCGCCTTCTTCAATGCCAGCCCCGTCGTACACCGTAAATGGTAAATACTCGTTGGGCAGGGGCAGGTAAGGCTGGGGTTTCGGTTCAAGGAGTTTTTGCGCCAATGGGCCCAGGATAACGTGTTCCTGGTATTGGTCGGGTGCCGTCAGCACATTACTAAGCAGTTGGGTTTGCTCCGAAATAGGGCGGTCTTGGTAATGGGTGTTGAGCAGGTAAAGCGCTATGCCAATGGCTTTGCCTTCGGGGTAGCCCAGCGCTAATACATCGGTGCCGGTTAAAGTAGTTTTTTCCATTGCTTTTTTCTGTTAAGCACCTTTTCTTAAATTCATACTCCGTAGAATTCAGCGAAAGGTTGAGGTGGTTTTCTGAAGCAAAGGAAAAACGGTAGTGCGCAGTCTTTCTGCGTGGTAAAAATTAATTTTGAATATTTTTATGGATGCTTTACCATTAGCTTTTTACTTGCCTGACCTCCACTACATTTCTATTTTGGAAAATAAAGTCGCACCAAACTGCCTTTTTACCCCTGGAATAAACAAATGTGAAATATTATTCCAAAATGATTTTACGAATGCGTACGTTGGAAGAATCAACTACGTAAATATTCCCTTGGGCATCCACGGCAATTCCCGAAGGATTATGAAATTGTGCTGTTTGGCCTGTGCCATCTTTATACCCAAGTTTGCCATTGCCAGCGATAGTACTAACCACCCCAACTGGCGTTATCATTCGGATACTGTGATTGCTATAATCCGCTACATAAACATTCCCCTGGCCATCTACTGCCAAGGCTACCGGGT